>JBDHAI010000011.1:0-27253 GCA_039588155.1 Gemmatimonadota bacterium
CCGCGCGCTGTTCTTCTCTGGAGATGCGCTCGTACTTCTCGTTCAAGTGAACGTTGTGAGCTTCCAAGTCGGGCTCGATCAGAAGTATGGCCGTGTGCAGGTTACGGCGGTGACTCTCGTCGCCGTACACCCCCCACTCCGGCAGGCCGGGCTGGATCAGGTGGTCGGGTAGCTGCACTCGGCCGGTCATCTGTCCCAGGTAACCGTCGCTGGCGAGGATGACCGGGTTGCGGTACTTGAAGGCCAGGTCGAAGGCCAGGATGGTGAGGTCGAGCATCTCCTGCGGTGTTGAAGGCGCCAGCACGGGCGCATGCGTGTTTCCGTGCCCCAGGCCGCGGCAAGCCAGTTTGATGTCTCCCTGCTCCGGCCCGATGTTGCCGAGCCCGGGCCCACCGCGCATGACGTTGAAGAAGACTCCGGGGATCTCGGCCCCGATCATGTAGGAAATCCCTTCCAGCATCAGGCTGAAGCCAGGCGATGAGGTAAAGGTCATGCACCTCATGCCGGCGCCACCGCATCCATACATCATGTTTACGGTAGCTACTTCGCTGACGGCCTGGACGAAGACGCCGTCGAGTTCCGGCAGCAGCTTCGCCAGCAGTTCGGCACCCTCGGTCGAAGGGGTGATCGGGTAACCGAAAAAGTGGCGGCACCCCGCCAGCACGGCTCCGATGGCAGACGCGTGGTTGCCCTTCAGGATCAAGGGTTCAAGCGATGGGAGCGGCACTTTCTTGTCGGGTATGGCCGCCGGCTCCGGTGCCGTAGTAGTGCGGGCTCCGAACAGCTTCTCAGGATCCTGGAGCTCGAAATCGAGCTCTTCCTGAGGGGTGGCCATTAGCCCATAGGGCTCGGGGCAAGCGCTGAGACAGAGACCACAGCCGTTGCAGACATCGAGGTTCAGTACAATGGGTGTGAACCCGGTGGCCGGGTTGATTTCCGTGCCCATCTCGATGCAGTGCTTGGGACAGGCTGAGATGCAGCGTCCGCAAGCCTTGCAGAACTCGGGGAAGAGAAAGGGTTTGGGTCGGGTTTTGGTCTTGGCGCTCGCCATGATCCCCTTGGTTAGGGCCATATGCCGCGGTTCAAAGCCACATCTGCTACGCGGGTGATCGCGAGTACATAGGCCGCGGTTCTAAGGTCAACGGGTTCGAGCGGCTCTGTGTCGAGGCCGCGCTGCTTGCGGGCTTCCTGTAGCTTGGCCAGCGACCCGTTGATCTTCTTTTGCCGGTTGATGACGGCGTCGGTCGACTTGACCATCTTGGCTTTCATCTTGCCGTTGACTTCGTCTTCCTCCCACTGCTCGTTTTCGTTGTTCTGGACCCACTCGAAATAGCTCACCGTCACGCCGCCAGCGTTCGCCAGGATGTCCGGCAGCACCGGAATTCCACGAGCGAGGAGGATCTTGTCCGCGGCCGGCGTCGTCGGACCATTCGCCGCCTCAGCGATGATCTTGGCGTTGATCGCCGCCGCATTGTCGCCTCGGATCACGTTCTCCAGCGCCGCCGGGATGAGGATGTCACACGGGATCGTCAGCAGCTCCTCGTTGCTGACCTCCTTGGCGCCGGGATATCCGAGGACGGATCCTGTCTTCTTCTTATGCGCCAGTGCCGCGCGGGGATCGAGTCCGTCGGGATTGTGTATTCCGCCGCGCGAATCGCTCACCGCGATGATGTTGGCGTCCGCCTCCGCAAACAGTTCGGCGGCGATCGCGCCGGCGTTGCCGTAACCCTGGATCACCACCGTTGCTCCGGCTACGGAGTCGAGTCCGTCGACCAAGCCCTGCTCGAGCGCGCGCTGCGTGCAGAACAGGCAGCCTCGAGACGTGGCCTCGTTGCGCCCGAGGGAGCCGCCCATGTTGACGGGCTTGCCCGTTACCACCCCCAGGTTGTTCTGCCCTTTGTGCATCATGTCGTACGTATCGAAGATCCACGCCATCGTCTCGGCGTTCGTGTTCACATCCGGCGCGGGAATATCGGTGTAGGGACCGATCGTGTCGCCCAATTCGGCGATGAATCGACGCGTGATCTTCCGCAGGTCATCATGGGTGCGCTGCTTCGGATTGCAAACGACCCCGCCCTTGGCACCGCCGAACGGGACATCGAGAACCGCGCACTTCCAGGTCATCCAGGAAGCCAGCGCCCTCACCTCGTCCGCGCTCACATCGGGGTGGTAACGAATGCCGCCCTTGCCCGGACCCCTCACCCGGTTGTGTATGCAGCGGTGACCGACGTAGTTCTTGACCACCCCTTCCGCGGTCTCGATGGGGAACTCGACCGTGATCATCCGATCCGGCCGCTTCAAGAATTCGATCAGACCCGCCTTCAGCTCCGGGATGTAACGGGCCGCCGCATCGAACTGCTGCTGGGCGATATGGAAGGGGTTCAGATCCTCCACGCCCGTCGCTCTCGGTCTTTCCGCGGTCTTCGTGCGCATATCCTCGCTCAATCCCTGGTCGAAGGGGCTTTTCAGAAGAGGAATTCGAAACCGACTGATCTCAATTGAGCATCATCCAGGCCCCCGGCTCGGATTCAACTAACACTCGTGCTTGCAATAAGATAGCTCAGGCCAACCCCTCGCCGGGCGCCGACGCAGAGTGTCAGAATGTCACATGCAGGGAAATTCTGGGCAAGGCCCGCCGCGCTGTCTACACACGACCGGGCCCGCCTTGCTGAATGCCTCCCACCCATTTGCCCGGACATGTATGACGGGGTTATCTTTGTATCGAACCATGACAACGGGCGCAGTGTGAGGGGCGGGGTTATTGGGCGTCGCTTCTGGGGGAGAAGTCACCCCAGGCGCCGGCGCTGAGGCTCTTGTTGTAATGTGGATTACAGACAAACGCCGTCGGGGCGAGGAGTTGGCAGCCGATCTGAGTCGAGCTTCGGCAATCGTGGAACGGAGGTCAAGGGATGCTTTATGGAAACGAACTTAGGAGGAGGTCGGCTATAGCGGATCGCGAAGCCCGGGTATTCCGTGTGTACACTCGTAAGGACATAGACGGTATTAGAGAACTGCAGCGGCTGCCAGCGGAGGACCGAGCGGCGATGAAGGCGGTAGCTGCGGTTTTTCCGTTCCGGGTCAATCACTACGTCGTCGAAGAGCTGATCGACTGGAACAACATCCCCAACGACCCGATCTATCAACTGACTTTTCCGCAACCGGGCATGCTCCGTTTGCGTGACTTTGCGCGCATGTACCGGTTGGTGCGACGCGGGGCGCCGGAGAAAGAAATTGCCGCAGCGGGTCGCGCGATTCAGGTGACGCTGAACCCGCACCCTGCTGGGCAGATGGAGCTGAACGTTCCCAGGTTGAATGACGAGGCGGTGTCGGGGGTTCAGCACAAGTACCGGGAAACGGTGCTGCTATTCCCGGCGGCGGGTCAGACGTGTCATGCGTATTGCACTTACTGCTTCCGCTGGGCGCAGTTTGTCGGGGTCGAGGGACTCAAGTTCGCCAGCCGCGAAGTGAACCGCTGGGTGGATTATCTCAGAGCTCACAGGGAAGTGAGTAGCGTGCTGCTGACAGGTGGCGACCCGATGGTGATGAAGGCCCGGGTCCTGCGTCGCTACGTCGAGCCGTTGCTCGATCCCTCGCTGAGCCACATCCGCAGCATCCGCATTGGCAGCAAGGCGGCGGCCTACTGGCCCGCTCGGTTCGTGACCGATCCGGATGCCGATGATGTGTTGGCGCTGTTCGAGCAGGTCCGGCGGGCGGGGCGGCACCTGGCATTCATGGCTCACTACAGCCACCCGCGGGAGCTGGAAACACCGATGGCGGAGGAAGCCGTCCGCAGGATCCGCGGTACTGGCGCGGCGATACGCAGCCAGGCTCCGTTGATCCGGCATGTCAACGATTCGGCCGGGGCCTGGGGCGAGATGTGGAGGCGGCAGGTGCGTCTGGGAGTGATTCCCTACTACATGTTCGTGGAACGCGACACCGGCGCGCGCAGATACTTCGAGGTCCCCCTGGCCCAGTCGGTCGAGATCTTCAACGAGGCCTACCGTCAGGTATCGGGATTAGCTCGCACGGTGCGGGGTCCGTCGATGTCGGCGACGCCGGGCAAGGTATTGGTCGACGGCGTCGGCAGGGTGAACGGCGACAGCGTGTTCGTGCTGAAGTTCCTGCGGGCGCGGAATCCCGATTGGGTCGGCAGGCCGTTCTTTGCGCGCTACGATCCAGACGCGACGTGGTTGGACGACCTCCAGCCCGCCTTTGGCAAACAGGAGTTCTTTTTCGAGGCCGAGCTGCGGGACATGATTGCGTCGGAGGAGTCGGAACTGCTGTCCGGGTCGGAGTACGCCTACCACACCTAGCAACGGATTAGGCGGGTCGTCGTCTCTCGTGCTCGGGGTGACCATCCCGGGCACTTTTCGTTCCACCAGCGGTGGAAATACTCAGCTCGAGGTCGCGGAGGGTCGACCTTTCCCTTTGTGCCAGCCGGCGGTATTACTTGACGGCGCGTCGGCCCGGGGGTGCGCGTGCTCCCGGGTTTTTTCGCTACACCCACAGGTGTGAGGGCGTTTGCAGGCTCAAGCGGCAAAGGGCGAACCGGAAGTTCACCTGGCATCGGTGCTGGTGCTCATCGGCACGATGCTGGTGGACATGATCGGCTTTGGCATCGTCCTCCCACTACTCCCCTTCTATGCTACGGAGTTCGGCGCCGCGGACTGGATGGTGGGTCCGCTCGTGGCTTCGTTTTCGGTCGCCCAGCTCATCGCGACGCCGTTTTGGGGTAAGATCTCCGATCAGTACGGCCGCCGGCCGCTGATCCTGGCCGGCCTGGCGTTCTCCGCTCTCTCTTACGTGCTGTTCGGATTGGCGACGACGGTCACTGTGCTCTTCGTCTCGCGGATTGTGCAGGGCGCGTCGGGCGGGACGATCGCGGTGGCCCAAGCTTATGTGGCGGACACGACGGCACCACAGCGGCGTGCGCAGGTGCTCGGCTGGCTGTCGGCAGCCACGGGCGCGGCCTTCATGATCGGTCCCGCGATCGGGTCTTGGGCGTTCCAATGGGGCGGCCATGCGGCACCCGGTTTCGTCGCCGCCGGTCTTTGCGTGGTGAACCTGCTTTTCGCCTTGCGGTTCTCACCGGAGCCGGCGGAGACGAAGGCCCGAGCCGCGGGTTCGAGCCTCAGCGTGCCTCCATTGCGGGAAGTGCTCCGCACGGCGTTGAGAAAGCCGCTCGCCCCGATGATCGCCATCTACTTCTTGGGGATGGGCGCCTTCGCCTCGATCACCACGATCTTCCCGCTCTTCCTCGAGGATCGTTTCGGCATAGACGAGACAACAGTGGGATACGTCTTCCTGGCGGTGGGTGCGGTGTCGGTGCTGGTGCGCGGCGTCGCCGTCGGGCCGCTCGTCCACCGCTTCAGCGAGCCGGCGGTGTCGCGCGTCGGTGCCGTATTGCTGTGCGGTGGCTTGGTGCTCGGCGCCTTCGCCGACAGCTACCCCATGTTGATCCTGGCTATCATCGGTATTTCGGGAGGGACGGGCACGCTATTCCCGCCGCTGGCGGCGTTGATCTCGCGCGCAACTCCACCCGAAACTCAGGGTAGCACGTTGGGCATCAATCAGTTCTTCGGTGGTGTCGCCCGGGTGGTGGGACCGCTGTGGGGCGCCGCGGTGTTCGATGTCTACGGTGTCTCAGCGCCGTTCCTGACCGCCACGCTCGGCGTGGGGCTGGCCTTCGTGATCGCGCTGCAGTTGCAGCAGCCACAAGCGGCGACGGGTCGGGCCGAAAGCGCGACCGGTTCATCTCTGCAGAAATAGCGTCGTAAACTCGACATCCTCATCGCATCGCCACGCCCGGTGGAGAGACCGGGTCAATGACGACGCGATGAGGATGGCGATGCCGTTCGCAGTGGCGACTTAGAGGAGGCGGCGGCGGACTCGGAAATCGACGTTCTCCTCGATCCAAGTCCAGAGGCGCTCCTGCTCGGTGAGCTCGAGACCCGGCGTGACCTGGGTTCGCCAGCCCCTCATGACTTCGTCGTCCACGGTCCACATGCGCACTCGGTTTCGCGGCACATCCTGCTCCCAGCGGACCGCGACTGTGGGGCTCGCGTATAGGAGTCTGACCGTGACGTTGCGAGAGAGGAACTCGAGCGGTTCGAGATCGATCCTCGCATAGCGCGCGTCCTGGGCTCCGTCCCCGGCGCGCGCGCTGACGTCAGGCACGCCGTCGCTGATCACGACGATGGTGATCGGCTTGAGAATCAAGTTCTGCCGCTTGACGAAAGTGGCCACTCTCTCGAAGAAGGGGTTGAAATCGGTGAAGGCGTCGTCGGGCTGGAACCAGCCTCTGAGATCGGTATCGATCTCGTCCACCGTCTTGCCTTGGAAGTCGTGGATGGGATGGAACGACTTGGCCTCCCCCGGCTCCTCTCCGCCGATGGAACCGACGAATAACACCGCCGGCTGCTCTAACTCACCCATCTCGTTCAGGTGCCCATAGATATAGTGGGCGGCGAAACGAAGCGCATCGTTGTAGTTGCCCGTGTTCTGAAACGACCCGCTCACATCGATCCCGACGAATAACGTCATCCGCGCTTCGCGCTCCGTCTCCGCCGGCATACAGCCGAGGGCGAGCAGAAGGCACAGCGCGGACGCCGCGGCAGGTTTGAGCCGGTGGCGGCGCTTACAAGCGAGCGAATTCTGCCGAACGTTCATAACACTCACCCTGGGTCTCGGTTATTGGTTTCCGGTTTCCGTCATCGCCGTGGGCGGCGCATAGTCGATGCCGCCACGCAGAACCTGCGTAATGGCGTCCTTGGCCATCACCTGATCGATGCTCGTGAACGGCAGCTTGAACGCCGGCCGTGCGGCGATCACGGTGGTGGCACAGTTGACGGCCTGGGCCAACAGCTGCAACACGGGCAGAGACAGAGCCTCGAGCAGTTCGCGGGACTGGGCGCGGAACCAGCTCTGCTCGGCCTTCAGGGCGTTGATCGGGCCCCGCCACCAGTCGGGCGTCGGGGTGATGGGCCGCTGAGTTACCGAAGACTCGACCGCGAGGGTGTCGCGAGCCAGCACGGCCAGCAGGGCCGGCGTACCGTAGCGACCGAAGAGGAACCAGGTCATCGCGCGGATGCCGATCCAGCCGAACGAGGCCAGCGCCAGCGTCGAGCCAAAGCCCATCTGGTAGCCGGTGTTCGCGGCGATCCAGGGCGTGATAGCGTCGATGAGCTCGCGATAGAGGAAGACGACCTCGAAGAACATCACGAAGAACTCGACGAACAGCATCTGGACGATCGGCTTGATCTGCCGTTTATCCCATGCCTCGGCCAGCACCTGGATCGAGGCGAAGCTCCCCGAGATCACGACGAACAGGAAGAGGAATAGGATCGGAGCCATGACGTTCCGTGCAGAAACACCGGCGAGATCGTAGAAGACCTCGGACACCGTGGGCATGAGCGTGTACGTGAAGATCAGCGCCTCGAGCGCACACCAGCCGATCGTCAACAGGAAAGCAAGCCAGGGCACACCGGGCTTGAAGTACTTCCGACCCAGCCAGTCCATGAAGGCGAAGGGGGTGCTGATCACCATGCGTAGCGACTTGAACGCCAGCTCGACCGCGAGTCGTAACAGACCCCAGGCCCAACCGACGACCATCCATGCGAAGCGGGCGATGCCCACCCAGAACAGCCAGATGCTCCGGCCCGTGTCCCACCACAGCATGACGAGCGCGATCATGAATTCGCGACGCTTGGAGCGGAAAGGCACGGTGTACAGCGCCAGCATCGTGCACCAGATGGCGACGATCAGCAGCAGCGCCGGCAGCAAGAGGAAGATACGGTTGACCAGGGCACCTTCTCCCGAATACCCGTGCCAGACGAAAGTGATCAGAGCGGCTTGGGCATCGGGAATCCAGGCGACGAGAAAGGTCACCAGTTGAATGGTGAGCTGCCAGTCATCGGGCATCGTCGCGATGATGGAGTCTAGCATAGTACCCCCCGGCCCCATTATGAGCGGTGTCCCACGGGGACACACCACGCCATGGGTGCCATTCATGGTGTCGCTACGCGGGATAGTAGCTATTGGTACGAAACGGGGAGTTGGACCCGGGGAGTCGGCCCCGGACAGGTGAGCGGTCCCCATGATATCCGGCCCCCGCTGGAGTGTCAAGGAATTCTCCAGGCCCGAAACGGGTGTTTCAGCCGTAATCCCATACAGTCTGGGAACTTGCCTCGTGGCGGCTCGGTTTGCTTTCGGGGGTTGTCGCTGGCGGCCCCGGGGTACAACTTTTCGAGGTCCACTTGGCCTACCCAGACGAAGGGGAGCCTGCATGCTCGCTGGCATTCTGATCGCAGTCGTCGTCCTGTTTTTGGTCGCCTACCGCGTCTACGGTGGCTGGATGAGCCGTGTCTTCGGGTTGGACGATCGCAATCTCGTTCCGGCGGAAGGGCAGTACGACGGAGTGGACCACGTACCCACGAAGACGCCGGTGCTACTGGGTCACCACTTCTCATCGATTGCCGGCGCAGGGCCAATCGTCGGCCCCATTCTCGCCGGCCTTTTCTTCGGTTGGTTGCCGGCGCTGATCTGGATCGTCGCCGGCTCGATACTCGTCGGCGGCGTCCACGACTTCGGCTCGACCATAGCTTCGGTTCGTCACAAGGCGCGGTCGGTGGCCGAGCTCGCCAAGCAATACATCACGCCTCGGGCCTACAAGCTGTTTCTCGCCTTCATTTGGCTGGCGCTCATTTACGTCATCGTCGTCTTCATGGATCTGACGGCGGCCACGTTCGTCGACGTCGAGATGAACGGCAGCGGGGTGGCAGTATCGGCCATTCTCTTCGTCGGCCTCGCCTTGGCCATGGGCTACCTGACCTACCGGCGTGGGATGAAGATCGGAATTGGCACCCTGGTGTTCTTGCCTCCGTTGCTGCTGGCGATTTGGCTGGGTGATCTCGTGTCGGTAGACGGCGGCTTGCTACCGGCGATTGCGGGCGCCGAAAAGAACTCCTGGAACCTCGTGCTGTTGATCTACTGCCTCGTCGCTGCGATCACGCCCGTCTGGATCCTGCTGCAGCCGCGGGATTACCTGTCCAGCTGGCTGCTCTACTTGTCCGTCCTGGGTGCGGGCGGCGGCCTGCTGATCGGTGGCATGACGGGTGCCGCCGCGGTCTCACGAAGCTGGCCGGCGATCGTGATGCCCGGTGACGTGAGCGGCCTCGGCATCGCTCACCTGGGCCCGCTGTTTCCGATCCTGTTCATCACCGTAGCCTGCGGCGCGTGCTCCGGTTTTCACTCGATCGTGGCGAGCGGCACGACATCGAAACAGGTCACGTGCGAGACCGACACTCAGCGCATCGGCTACGGAGCGATGCTGATCGAGGGCGTGGTCGCCGTTATCGCGTTGTCCGCGGTGATGATCCTTCCGTTCGGTTCGGGCGCGTTCGGTGACACGCCGATCTCCATCTATGCCGGCGGTATCGGGACGTTCCTCAGCATGTTCGGCATCCCGCGCGAGTTCGGTGCCCATTTCGGCCTGCTGGCGCTGTCGACCTTCCTGCTGACCACACTCGATACCTGCACGCGCCTGGGTCGCTACGTTGTGCAGGAGGCATTTGCTTGGGAGAAGAACGAGCCGAAGAGCCGCGTGGTGGCGACCGTCGCCACGCTGATCCTCCCGGCTATGCTGGTGTTCATCACCTATACCGATCCGGTCAGCGGTCAGGCCCTTCCAGCCTGGCGTGCCGTGTGGCCGGTCTTCGGCGCCACCAATCAGCTGCTCGCCGCCCTCGCCCTGCTGGCTATCACGGTTTGGCTCAAGCGCACGGGTCGCGTCTGGGCCTTCACGGCGGCGCCGATGGCCTTCATGTTGATCATGACGATGAGTGCGCTGGCGCTGCTCATCCTGAAAGAGGGTCCGCTGATCATTCGCGCCATATCCGTAGCGCTGTTCGTGCTGGGCCTGATGCTGTCCGTGGAGGCGGCGAAGGCGTTTCGCCTTGGCGAGCTGGGTCCGGAGCCCGTCACACTCAAGCCTGCTGGGGCATCGGGGGATTGACTTCGCTCGGTGCCTGATTCCCGAACTACCGATTTCCTTGTCATTGGTGGCGGAGTCATCGGTCTGCGCCTGGCGCTCGAAGCCAAGCGACGCTTCCCCGATGCCGTAGTGTCGTTGCTCGAAAAGGAGAGGGACTGCGGACTGCATGCGAGCGGTCGGAACAGCGGTGTTCTGCACGCCGGCTTCTATTACGCTGAAGACAGCTTCAAGGCGAGGTTCAGCAAGGAAGGGAATCGGCAACTTTCCGAGTACTGCGACGAGCGCGGCCTACGAATCAATCGATGTGGCAAGCTCGTCGTAGCGCGCGATGAAGGGGAGCTGGCGGGACTGGACGAGCTGCTGCGTCGAGGAAGAAAGAACGGCGTGGAGATCCAGTCGATCGGTGCCGAAGAGGCACGGGAGATCGAACCTCGGGCCCGGACCCACGAACGCGCGCTCTACTCTCCGACGACGGCCACGGTGGATCCTGCCGAAGTCGTGGATGCCTATGTAAGAGAGGCGAAGGACGCCGGCGTCGATGTTCGCACCGGCACCGCTTTCATCTCGGCGGGCAACGGAGAGGTCGTGACCAGCGAGGGTCGCGTGGCTGCGGGTTACGTCATCAACGCCGCCGGCCTCCACGCCGACAGCATCGCGCGTCACTTCGGGTTCGGGGAACGCTACCGGATTCTGCCTTTCAAGGGGCTCTACCTCCACGCAAACGCCGGAAGCTATACGCTAAATACCAACATCTATCCGGTCCCCAATCTCAAGACGCCGTTTCTGGGCGTGCATTTCACGGTGACCGTGGATGGCGACGTCACCATCGGCCCTACTGCGGTTCCGGCTTTTTGGCGGGAGCAGTACCGCAACATCGAGAACTTCGACTGGCACGAGTTCCTCGAGATCTTGCGGTTGGAGGGGCTGCTTTTCCTCAGCAATCGAGCGAGTTTCCGGAGCGTCGCGGTCCGAGAGCTGCCCAAATACTTCAGGCCACGGATGGTCAGCCTGGCTTCGGCGCTGGCCACGGGTGTTCGGGCTTCCGACTTCCGGAGCTGGGGTCCGGCGGGCATACGGGCCCAGCTGCTGGACGTGAAGGAGTACAAGCTGGAAATGGACTTTCGCGTCGAAGGTGACGCGCGATCGTTCCATGTCCTGAACGCGGTCTCTCCGGCTTTCACATGTGCGTTTCCTTTCTCTGAATACGTGCTCGACGAGATAGAGCGCTTGCTGGATTGACCAGCGTAAAGCTTTCGCTTAGCGGGAACGACTCTCAACGGACCGAAGGAGGTCTAGATGACACGCATGGCCATTTCGCTGCTTGCGGCTGTTCTTGGCATTCCCATGGCTGCAGCTGCGCCGTGGGCCGCCCCTGCCGCAGCGCAGGTCCAGGAAGTTGCAGCTGCTACTCAGGCCAGGACGATCACGCCACGCGACGTGGCCCGTATTCAGACGGTGGGCGGTGTGGCGATCCGCCCGGACGGCTCGAGCATCGCTTACACGGTCAGCGTGCCCAGGGAGCTGGGAAAAGATGAGAACGGCTCGGCCTGGACACACCTTCGTATGGTGTCGTTCGACGGTAGCGATGACCGTCCATTCGTCACCGGCGAGGTCAGCGTCTCGCAGCTGAGTTGGAGCCCTGATGGTAATTACCTCAGTTACGTGGCGCGCCGAGAGGGTGACGATCATCGCTCGATCTATGTGATACCGGCAGAGGCGGGAGAGTCGGTCCGGCTGTTTCAACACGAGACCGACATCGAGGCCTACGATTGGCGGCCGGATGGCTCAGCCATCGCATTCATCGCGCGAGAGGAGATTCCCGCCGATCTGGCCGAATCCAGAGAGCAAGGGTTCAATCAGGAGGTCTACGAGGAGGATTGGCAGCCACGCAGGCTCTACATCTTGGAGCTTCCGGCTGGGCCCGAGGGCCAGGCCGGCGACGTGCGGACGATCGATCTACCCGGCCAGCCCTGGCATGTGGTCTGGAGCCCCAGCGGCGACCGGCTGCTGACAGACCTGTCGCCCACACCGCTGACCGACGACCGCTACATGTTCCGGCGTCTGAGCGTGGTCGATGCTTCAAGCGGCTCGGTAAAGGCTCGGATCGAGAATCCTGGAAAGTTGGGCGTGTTTCGTTGGTCGCCCGACGGGAAGACGATTGTCATCGTCTCGGGCGCCGACATCAACGATCCGCTGGAGGGCCGGCTGATGGCCATGCGTGCCGAGGGCGGCGAGCTGCGTGACATTATCCCGGAGCTCGAGGGACATGTGGCCGACTTCCGGTTCTTACCGAATGGCAGAATCGTGTATCTCGCGAACGTTGGCGTTGGCACCGTGTTGGCCCGTGTGCGAGCCGACGGCCGCAGCAACGAAGTGCTCTTCGAAGGGACGGATCCCGTGTTCGGTGCCTTGAGCCTCGATGCTCGGGGGAGACGGGTAGCGGTCGTGGCCGAATCGGCGGCAATGCCGGGAGAGGTCTTCGCTCTATCGCTGGAGCGGCGCGGTGATCCCACCCGCTTGACCGACGTGAACCCCTGGCTTGCCGACATCGAGCTCGCAGAACAGGAAATCGTTCGCTGGACCGCTCCGGATGGCCTGGCTATCGAGGGTCTGCTCATCCACCCTGTGGCCCGAGTCGAGGGCGCCAGAGTACCTACGGTCGTCGTGGCGCACGGCGGCCCCGAGTCGCACTACAAGAACGGCTGGCTGACTCGCTACAATGTTCTCGGGCAGATGGCGGCGGCACGCGGCTATGCGGTCTTCTATCCCAACTACCGGGGTAGCACGGGGCGCGGGGTCGCCTTCGCCAAGGCGGACCAGGGTGACGGTATGGGTGCGGAGTTCGACGACGTGCTGGCGGGCATCGACGCGCTTGTCGAGCGAGGGCTCGCCGACCCGGACCGCGTTGCCATGACAGGTGGTTCTTACGGCGGGTACTTCACAGCCTGGGCGGCGACCCGTCACAGCGAGAGGTTCGCCGCGGGAGTGATGCTGTACGGAGTCGCCAACCAGCTGTCGAAGACCGGTACCAGCGATATCACCAACGAATTGGAGCTGGTCCACTGGCTGACCAATCCCTACAAAGACCTCGAGCTCTTCATGGAACGTAGCCCCGTCCTTTATGTCGAGAACGCGCAAACGCCGCTGCTGATCCTGCACGGTTCCGAAGACGCGCGAGTCTATCCGGGGCAGACGCTCGAGATGTATCGGGCCCTGAAGGTCAAAGGCGATGTGCCCGTGCGCGCCGTGTTCTATCCAGGTGAGGGGCACGGGTTTCGAAAGGCCGCCGCCCGCTACGACTGCAGCCTCCGCATGCTGCGTTGGCTCGATCACTTCTTGAAGGAGGGACGCAGCGACCTGCCGCCATGGCGGCTTGAGTACGGCCTGGCGCCGGAAGTCATGTAGGGCGCCGGGTTAGTAAGGAGGGCGGAGCTGTAAGTAAAAAGTGAACGGTGAAGAGTGAAGGGTGACAAATCCTCGATCACCATTCACCCTTCACTTTTCACTCTTCACTAGATCCTACAGGTTCTCCTTCCAGAATTCCGTCATCAGCGTATAGAGATTGACCCGTGTGGTCTCGCCGCTGATGCCGTGTGCCTTGTTCGGATAGATGCGGAATTCGAACTGCTTGTCGGCCTCTTCCAGGCGTTCAACGAGCTGATACGAGTTCTGCGGGTGAACGTTGTCGTCGCCCGTGCCGTGGATCAGAAGGAAGCGACCCTCTAGCAGCTCAGCGTAGGTCAGGGGTGCGCTTTCCGCGTAGCCGGCGGGATTTTCCTGCGGCGTTCGCATGTAGCGTTCGGTGTAGATCGTATCGTAAAGCCGCCAGTCGGTGACCGGCGCGACCGAGACGGCGGCACTGAATACGCCGGCCGCCTTGAACATGGTCAGCGACGCCATATAGCCGCCGTAGCTCCAGCCCCAGATTCCAATCCGTGCTTCGTCGACGTAAGGGAGTCCCCCGAAATAGCGCGCTGCCTCGATCTGGTCCGCGGATTCGTATTTGCCCAGGTTGAGGTACGTCAGCTTCTTGAACTCCGCGCCTCTTGCTCCCGTGCCGCGATTGTCGACGCTGGCGACGAGGTAGCCTTCCTGAGCCAACTGCTGATGCCATAAGTAGCGGTCACCGCCCCAGGCGTCGGTCACGGTCTGCGAGCCGGGTCCGCCGTAGACGTACATAACGAGTGGGTAACGAGCCGTGGAATCGAAATCACGCGGCTTGACTATCCAGCCATTCACTTCGACGCCGCCGCCCACCGGCACCTTCAGGAACTCGGGCCGTCGGAGTCCGAGGGTCTCGAGCTTCGTCTTCAGTTCTGCGTTGTCGGAGACGGTGCGTACCGGCTCGCCGTTTGCCTGGCGCAGCGTCACCGCCGGCGGGACACCCGCTTCGGAGAAGGTGTCGACGTAGTAGGTAAACGTCGGGTCGAAGCTCACGCGATGAGTGCCGATGGCACCTGAGATGCGTTCGAACCCTTTCCCGTCCAGCCCCACGCTATACAGCGGTCGCACGAGTGGGCCGTCGGCACTGCCCGTGAAGTAAACGCGCTCGCGCTTCTCATCTACACCGTACGTCCCCAGCACTTCCCAATCACCGGCCGTCAGTTGACGCACCAGAGTGCCGTCACGCCCGAAGAGGTAGAGATGGCCGAAGCCGTCGCGCTCGCTGAGATAGATGAACCTGCGGCCGTTATCGATCCAGATGAGGCTATTAAAGTCGATGTCGAGCCAGGCATCGTCCGCGTCTGTCATGATCACGTTCGAGGCGCCGGTGCGAACGTTGGCCAGGATGAGGTCCATGCGATTCTGGTGGCGATTGAGGCGCTGAATCCAGATCTCGTCGGCGGAGCCGGCGAAGTCCATCCGGGCCAGGTAGTACTCTTCATCGAGGCCGGTGTCCATCCAGGTGATCGCGCCCGTTGAGATATCCACGACACCGATCTGTACGTCGGAGTTTGCTGTTCCGGCTTTGGGATAGCGAACGGGCTTGAGCTCGGGATAGAGCGACATCTCATCGATGAGATAGAAAGGCGGGATGGCGCTCTGGTCGAAGCGCCAGAAGGCGATCCGCTTGCCGTCCGGGCTCCAGCGAAACCCATCCACAAGTGAGAGTTCTTCCTCGTAGACCCAGTCCGTCGTGCCGTTGATGATGTTCTCACTGCCATCATGTGTAAGCGCGGTTTCCCGACCGCTGGCGAGGTCGACGACGTAGAGGTCATTCTCGCGGACGAAGGCGACGTGCTTGCTGTCCGGCGCGTACTTGGCATACTGCTGCTGGCCGGGCTCTCGACTTATCGGTATCAGCTTCTCTTGCGCGAAATCCCAGACGAAATAGCTGGCCCTGGCGCTGCGGCGCCAGATTCTCTCACGCCCAGCCGCGATGAGAAGGCTTTCGCCATCGGGAGAGAACTCATAGCTGTCGATGGAGACTGGGCCATCGGCTCCGAGAGGGATGAGAGCCGAGCCGCTGACCAGCAGTTCCTGTTCACCGGAGCGAGCCTCGACCTTGTAGAGGCTCGTGTGTCCGCCCTCACCTCGGACCAGCGTCGTGTAGTGGCGGCCATCGGCCAGCCATTCGATCCGGGGCAGTTCGGAACGGAACGAGCCAGAGCCGAAGATGCTCGTGACCGAGAGCTCCGGCACCTGTGCCGCGGTCGGAGCGGCGAGGCTGACGGCGAGGAGAACCGAAGTGAGAAGTCTGGCGATCATCGTGCAGTCCTGAGTTAGAGTTCGATTGGCGCTGTGCCGCTTCGTATCCTAGGCTGCCTCTGGGTCGACGCTCGCTTTGAGCCAGCGAGCGACGTTTTCTCCGAACCGAAGAGCTAGTCTACGATGGTCCTGGGCGTTTGGGACCTTCAGTATGTCTTCAGAACGTAGCCGCTCTCGCTCGAGCTCCAAGTGGTACGCCTCGATCCAGCTGGCAAGCTCGGCAGGCACGACCTCGGGATGGAACTGCACGCCGTACGCCCGCGCGCCGAGCCTGAAAGCCTGGACGTAGTCCGATGTCCGCGCCAGGACGTGGGCGCCGTTCGGTGTATCGAAAGTGTCGCCGTGCCAGTGGAAGGTGGAGAAGCGGCGCGGGAACCCCGCCCAAAGAGCATCGCTGATGCCAGCGTCGCTCAGCTCTACCTCTCCCCAGCCAATCTCCTTGCCGCGCTCGCCGGGGTAGGCTTGAGCCCCGGCGGCCACCGCGAGAAGCTGGGCGCCGAGGCAGATGCCCAAGACCGGGTGACCGTCGCGGAGATATCGTTCGATCAGGTTCAGCTCGTGGACCAGGTAAGCGTGGCGATCGGTCTCGTACGCCGCCATCGGTCCGCCCAGAACGACTAAAGCGTCGCCGATCTCTGGGTCCGTTCCTGGCAGCGCGACCGCGTCGATATACCGGCAACTCACACCGTTTCCGGCGAGTGCCTCCCCCAGGTAGCCGAGGTCTTCGATCTCGACATGGCGAATGATGTTGCAGACGACTTCCGTGTCCAAAGCCATCTCCAGTCCGTGATAGCGATCGGCACGAAACTTCGATGCAAAGGGCTGGTCGGGCAACAGTGCCGGGGACTGTGGAAGAGATCGAAGAGGAGAGGCGGTCGCCTCCCGAGATGTGCGATAGGCAGCCGATGGCCCCGGGCGGGATAGTGGGTTGCAGGCGGGCCACAAGGGCCCGCGCACATCCTACGGCGCTACTCTAGCCGACGAAGAGGGTCGTCTCGTCGTCCGCTGGTGTTCCTGGCTCCGAAGACCGGCTGGTAACCTGGCGGTTCCAGCCAAAGAGGCTGAGTATGGCGAAGCAGGCCACCGAGAGTAGCAGCGCTGATTTCAAGGGTCTCATCATACCTCTACCTCGTTGTACACATCTCTGCCAATAGGCTTTGCAATAACTGCACCAGGATTCTACGGGTAATGGAAAAGCGCGGGTCGCTTGACCCGCGCCTTTCTAGGGGCAACCGCCGACCGCGACACCGCTGCCCAAGGTCAGATGGGTGGTGGGTCCGGAAAGGGGGCTAAGGTCGGCCGGTGTGGCGCGGGCCGACCTGCGAGACCAATCAGGATGGCCTCGACGTACCGGCTGTACGAGTAACGGTCGGCGGTGAGGAATACTTTCTGTCGAGCGACTCGCGTGGCACTGTGGACGGATGCAGTCACAATTCCCGACCCGGATCGGAAATCCTGACTGCTCTCCAAGGAGTAAGCTGTGCTTCGCATCGATCTGTTGACTTAGCGGATTTTCGTCTTCTTCCCCGGTTTTGCTGCTCTTTTTCCCGATTCTCTCGGCTGTGAGGCGAGCAGGGCAATCGCCTTCTGTGTCTTACACGAAGCGAGTCGCGTGCCATCGGCGCGGAATTGTCGATGGAGAGCTGGTCACGGCCCGGCGCCGCAACTCGAACGGGAGTGTTGAGGCGGGTAGCTAGAGACCGCGGGCGATGTCCGCGATCCAGGCACCCATGACCGGGTCCGAACGCACTTCGGGGGCGAGCTGAGTGGCGCGGGCCTTCGGCTTCGCCCACAGCTTGGGTCGTGTGGCCCAGCGCAGCAGCTCCAGCGCCAGCTCGCGAATCGGCATCGCCAGCCCGGTGCCATCCAGGCGGATGTTCTCGGCGACGCTGCGCAGGTCGGTGCCCAAGACGGCGAGACCGTTGGCCAGGTAGGCCGAATACTTCAGCGTCGGCCGCAGGTGGTTGTAGGGGTTGTCTGTGGGGTGGAGGATGAGGCCAACGTCGCAGCGGCCGGCCAGCCAATCGTGTTCTGCGATGCCAAGCTGGCCGTGGTGGCGGACGTTGGGCACGTCGAGCTCGGATAGCCATTCGCGTACGGAGTCCCGGCCCGGTCCGCAGACGTGCAGCCGTGTGTCCGGTGCGTTGCGAATCGAACGCAGGACCTCGCGGAAGTTCGGGGCTACGTGTGCGTCGACGGCGCCCGAGTAAAAGAAGTTGACCTTACCGGGCTCGAACTCCAAGGCCGGCGGCTCGGCGAGCGACTCAGCCGCCAAGTAGGCGTGGCGCCGAAACAATCTGAGGCGCGAAGGAGGTAGAGGGAGGCGCTCTTTGATGGAATCGGCAAAGCCAGCAGGCGCGAGGATGAAATGCGATGACCGGAAGAGCGTCTGCTCGATCTCACGGATCTTCTCCACATCCAAGCCGCTCTGGCGGCCGTCAGCGATCGCCTGTCCTTCAGCCATTTCGGCGGGCAAGTCAGAGACCAAAACCATGATGCGTTGTCGGCTGACACGCGACTTGGCACGAAGCGCCTGCAAGGCCCGGAGCACTCGCTGCAACATGGCCGGGTCGTGCGAGTAGGCGAGTACGGGCAGTAACGGATAGAGAAACAGTTGGTAACGCGAGCGGTCACGTAGCATGCGGCGTAACTCGCCGGCCGACCAACGCGTGGTGACCACCCACTCTCCCAGCTCGCTCACCGAGCGAGCTTGCGGCGGCTGCAGCCAGGTCGAGTTCAGGTCGAGGGTCGGTTCCGCATGCTGAATCGCTCGCACCAGAGCGGTCACCAGTATGCCGGTGCGCGAGGCGACCGGGAAGCCAGCCGACCCGGGCTCGGGTGCGAAGACGGTCAGCGAAGCGGTCATTGCTGGGCCCGGTCAGGATTCATGCTCACCATGGTGTGCTTGACACGCTATCTTGCGTTGACGCCGCTTGCAATAGAATAGATCTTAGGCTCGACCCCGTTCGCCACGGTAGCCGGCCCACCCTGCCTGTCGATGGACTCAGTGGCGGCCGATATCTGCCAGGCCGCCGAAGCATCTCGAGGAACAACCAGAAAATGCCAGCGCGCTCGACCCGGATCGCCTACGTAGTCAACGATGCCGGCCTTCATGGGGCGGAGCGAACCGTGCTGCAACTCGCACGCGGTTTGCCTCGGGGACGCTACGAAGTGGGCGTCGTCTGCTCGCCGGTCGGACCTTTTGTCGATCGGCTTCATGACATCGGCATCCCGGTTCTGGCGGCGGACGTGCCGCGGCGCGTCGGGCGGCAAAACCTTCATGCCCTGGTTCGCGAGTTGCGAGGCTTCGCACCGGATATCGTCCACACCATGGGCAGCGTCGATCCAGCCGAACGGTTCGCCGCTCGACTGACGAGAGCCACGGCGGTGGTGTCGAGCATCACGGAGCTACCGGGCCCACGGGGCGCCCGCCCGTGGCGTGAGGTGTTGGGCGCGGCGGTCGGAATGACGACGGACCGTTTCGTTGATCGGTACGTCGTTGCGAACCGGGTGTCGGTCGACCTCTTGGTCGAGCGGCTGGGCGTTGCCGCTCGCAAAGTCGTGGTGATTCCATTCGCGGTCGACCTTGTCGCCTTCGATCCGGCGCGGGTGCGGCGCGGTTCGTGGCGCGCGCGCCTCGGGATTCCCCCCGACGCCGTCGTGCTGGGAGCGTTGGGTCGCCTGACCGCGAGCAAGGGGTTTGCTGATCTCCTGAGGGCCTTTGCAGCTCTCGGCAACTGCGACGTATGGCTGATCATCGCGGGTGAAGGCCCCGAGTGGGAGGAATTGCACACACTGGCGCAGGCGTTCGACATCGCCGAGCGCGCTCTCTTCCTCGGCTTCGTGGACGACGTTCCAGAACTGCTCTCCGACGTGGATGTCTTCGTGCTTCCCTCGCGGGTCCAGGACCATCCGCTCGTATTGTTGGAGGCGATGGCCATGGCTCGGCCCATCGTCGCGACGGACATCGCCGGAGTCGGTGACACTATCGCGGACGGTATCGAGGGGCGATTGGTCGCGGCTGGGGATGTGGGGACTTGACTCGCGCGATCGAGGGGATGCTAACGGACCCGGAGAACGCCCGGCGCTTGGGCGATAACGCGCGTCGAAAGGTGGAGCGTGATTATACGGTGGAGCGGATGGTCAGGCAGACGGCAGTACTTTACGGTGAGTTGATACGATAGAACGCCGGGCACTCCTCTCGGAATGCCCGGCGCTCAAGCTAACTGCCCCTACTCTTCCTTATCGCTGGTCCAAATCCAGGGAAGGCTACCGAAGACCCGGAAGTCGACGGTCATCGAGATGAACACCTTCGTCTGGTTGTAGAAGATCCCCTGAGGCGTACGGGTCGCGTCGAAGGCCTCGCCGGGTTGCAGCGGTTCGAGCGCTTCTCCCTCGTCGATCGAAAGCACTCCCACCGTGAACTCTAGACCTTTGAGCCAGGCCGTCGCGCCCAGGTGCAGATCGAATCCGTCCCACTCCGACGCCACCCGGATGTACGCGCCCTCGCCGGCGCGGAAGTCGAAGGCCACGGAGCCGAAGACTCCGCCACTTCGCTCGTCACCCGCGAACTGCGGATTGTCCTCGAGGAAGATTCCGTTCCCCCAGCCGCCGGAGATCACGACCCAGCTCGGGAACCCGCGGCCTCCGGGTCCGACGACGTAGCTGAAGACGCCGTAGATCGTCGTCGCCTTCCACCATTCGTCGTAGAAAAGGTCCTCGACCCCAAAGCGTCCGACATTTGCGCTGGTGCCGTTCAGCACGCCGACGGCGATGGCGGGAAAGACCCCGCTCTGCCGCACGACCTGCGCTTTGCCGAAAACGGCGAAGACATCGGTGTTGTGGATCGTGGCTCCAGCCTCGATCCAACCGGCCAGCGATATGCCCGCCGCCGCCCGTGCCTCGGTCGAAAGCTCGGTGTCGGTGCCATCCGGGCTATCGGCACTCCCGAGATTGTCCGCCACCATCGCGGAGCCGGTGGCGAAGAAAGTCGATTTCGGCACGAAGGCGTGGGGCGTGGCGATGAAGCCCGAGCCCGAGAAGAGCGAGTGCCCGAAAACGGGGTGTTCTGGCTGAGCGCGCTGAGCCCAGGTGGGCTGTGGGGCGAGAACCAGCGCGATTGCCGCAGCGGCGATCAAGCCGAGAGGTCGGCGCATTGGAGTCCTCCTGAACCTGTCCTCGAGGTTGGGTAACGGGCAGCAGGGAGAGGGACGATGGTGCCCTAAGATAAAGCGTGCAGCCCCCTTAGGTCAATAGACCTGAGAGGGCGCTGTATGTCAGACCGGGAAGGCCATGCCGGCGACTTCCAGCATGCGCCCTACCTCTGCGTACCATTCCTCACATGGGCCGCGGGCCAGCACCTTGTCCACCAACTCCGTCGGGAACGAGTGTGTCCTCCGCTCGCGCCCCCGAAGCACCGTGATCACCCAGACGTCTCCGTCTCCATTGCTCTCACGCTCGGCCCGGGTGACGACCACCTCGGTGGCCGGAACTCCGCGCTCCGAGAGCAGGCGGACGACCGCTTGAGTCGCCGCTCCGGTCACTCGCGCCGCGGATGGGCCTCCGTTGTGCTGCGAAGTATCGACCATCGCCTCGTCGTGCCTAGGCTGATATGGGAAAGCGGAATCGTTGGGGGAACGGTAGTCTACATTAGCATTTCAGTCCGCATCATGCAAGGGGATGTGGGGTCTTCAGTCGGCTTTGGACGGTTGGCCGCGTTACGCCGGGCTCAGCCTGTCACGAACCCGCCGCCGTCCGTACCGACGAGTCCTGCCTGGGTGACATGTATTTCACCCGGACGCTCCGCGATGACTCGACCGATCCTGCGGGCACAGGGTGCGCCGGCACCCTGCAGGATCGACAGGGCGTTGTCGGCCGCGTGTTCCGCTGTCACGATGCAAAAGCCCACTCCCATATTGAATACGCGGAACATCTCGGCGGCGTCGACGTTTCCGGCATCTTCGATCAGTCGGAAGATGGGCTGAGGTTCCGGCAGGTCGTTGATCTCGAACCCGACTTGCGATTTCACCCGAAGCAAGTTCAGCAAGCCGTTACCCGTGATGTGAGCCAGCGCCTTGACCTCCTCGACCTGTTCCAGCAACGCGAGTACCGGCCGGACATAAATGCGGGTCGGTTCCAGAAGCTCTTCTGCCACCGACCGCCCGAGAACGTCGACGTGCTGTTCGGGAGCGTAGCCAGCCTCATCGAAGAGTGCCCTCCGGGCCAGAGTCAGCCCGTTGGAGTGAACGCCGCTGGACGTCAATCCGATCACGATGTCGCCGTCATCGAGACCGTCGCCGACGATTACTCGATCGAGTGGCACGAGGCCAATCGCTGCGCCAACGATGTCGAAACCCGAGCCAGGCTTTACACCGCGGATCATCTCGGCAACCTGAGCCAACTCGCCGCCCCCGATCGAGACTCCCGCCTGCTTTGCGCCGACGACCAGGCCGTCGGCGATCGCTGCGAGCACTACCGGGTCGGTGCGTTCGACGGCGATATAGTCGAGCATGGTGATCGGCCGAGCCCCGACACACAGTACGTCATTGACGTTCATCGCTATGCAGTCGATGCCTACCGTGTCGTACTTGTCGAGCATCTCGGCGACGAGGAGCTTCGTGCCTACACCGTCGGTCGACACGGCAATTCCCATTCCGCCGCCGATCTCGATTACGTTCGCGAAGTAACCGAGGTCGAGATGTACGGCGCCAGGTTGGCCGGGCCCACCTGCAAATGCGAAGGTACTACGTATCCGAACGGTGAGCGCTTTGAGCGCATCTACCTCTCCGACGTTATCGACGCCGGCAGCTCGATAGTCTAGGCGAGGTCCTTCCATCGCTCTTCGTCTTGAGGCGGCGGTTGGTACAACGGGATTGTGCCGGCAATCTGGCGGGGCCGCCTGCTTCGCACAAGCTCCGCCTCAAAGCGGCCGGCCGGTAACACTTGCCACATCCATCTGTCTTTCATAGACTTACAGCTTAGTCGCTTCCCCGCGCCCGTCGGCCGACAACTTCACTGAACACGAACACGTCAGTTCGAACCCTCGACCATCAGGTGGCAACCGCGCTGGCAACTCCGACACCGCGACCCGCATCATGAACGGCGAGCAGAAAGGACCTCGGGTCAACGGACCCGCCGAGCACATAGACCGCATCAGCGTCCTCGAGCTAGTGAATGTCCTGCTCAGGCGTCGTCGGCTGACCCTGGCGTTCCCTGTCGTTGCAGCTCTCGTAGCGGCCGTCATCTCCCTCGTCGTGAAGCCCCAGTACACGGCGACGGCGTCGTTCGTGCCCGAGGCGGAGTCCGAGGAGCTCAGTCTGCCTGGGCTGGCCGGGCTGGCCGCTCAGTTCGGCGTCGCCATCCCGTTGGGCGCTGGAGCCAGCTCTCCGCAGTTCTACGCCGATGTCCTCGAGAGCCGCACGCTCCGCGACGAGATCTTGTCGGCGTCCTACCAGGATCCCCGCTCCGAAAGCCCGGGCGATAGCGCAACCCTGCTCGACTTGCTGAAGGTGAAAGGGAAAAGCGAACAGCAGCGCCTGGAGAGGGGCCGCAAGCGGCTGAAGAAGGCGGTATCGATCAGCGTCGACGCGGAGACCGACATAGTAAGAGTCTCAACAGAGACCCGATACAGACAACTGTCAGCAGATGTGGTAAACCTCTACCTCAGTTTGCTCAACCGATTCAATCTCGAAACTCGCCAGTCAAATGCGCAAGAGCGTCGCCGTTTCATCGAAACGAGTTTGGGCGAATCGGAAAACGAGTTGACCGCGGCCGAAGACGAACTCAAGAGTTTTCTCGAGCGGAACCGACAATTCCAGGGATCACCTGAGCTCAAGTTCCAGTACGATCGGTTGGAGCGCCGGGTTCTGATCAAACAGGAAGTCTTCACGGAACTGAGGCGCCAGTACGAGGAGGCGCGTATCCAGGAAGTGAACGACACGCCTGTCATCACAGTGATCGACCAAGCGGTAGCGCCGGAGGACAAATCGAGTCCCAAGCGCAAGCTGACCGTCGTCCTCGTTTTCATCGCTGCAAGTGTGATTGGCACATTCGCCGCGCTGGGTAGGGAATTCGTTGAAAGAGCTCGCGACCAGGAGGACCGGGAGGTCGCGGAGTTTAGCTCGGAGTGGGAGGCCATGCGGTCCGAGCTGCGCGGTATCTTTCGCAGGTTCCGGCTGAAGCGCTCGTAGCATTGCGATCGGCACTCTAGTTTGAGACTGCTTTTGAAGCTCTTGCTATATCCATGTGTCTTACTTACACTTACAGGATCTGAAGCCGTGCCCCCCGCTCCCGCCGGCTGACGAATTCCACTGACAAAAACAAATGCGTTTAGAGTCCATTGCTCTTGCAAGCGCATTGGTCGCCGTCGTGGCGCCCGCGCATGCGCAAGTCCCGGATACCGCCGCTGTCATTCAGGAGTTGCAGCAGGAAGTTCTGAGCGGCCGTCTCAGCCCTGAGGAGATTCGAGCGCGCATCCGCGCTTCGGGCCTCGGCGAGGCGGAGATACGCCAGCGTCTGAGGGACCTCGGCTACCCGGAGGACCTGCTGGACCAGTATATGGCGTTTGGGTATGCCCCGGGTTTGGGCACACCGGTCACGCCGGCCCAAGTCGAAAATATTATGCGCCAGCTAGCCCTTCCGCCGACGGCGCAAGTTCCTGGCGACAGTCTACCGGTCGTCACCGACACTCTGCCGATCGACTCCCTAATATCGACGGGGCCCCCGGAGGGACTGCCGGTCTTCGGCAAAAGCCTGTTCAGAGGGGCGACTACCCAGTTCCGCCCTCTGACGATGGGGCCGGTACCCGCGAACTATCGGCTGGGCCCCGGGGATGAGCTGGTGCTGATCCTTACCGGTGACGTCCAGGACATCTACACCCTTCCAGTCACGCGGGAAGGCTTCGTGGTGATAGCCGACGTTGGCCGCGTCTCGGTCAACGGTCTGACGCTGGACCAGCTGAGAAACTCCCTCTACACCTACTTGGGGCCGGTTTACTCCGGCGTGGTACGGGGGCCAGATGCGACTACGTTCTTCGAGCTCACAATATCGAAACTGCGTCGCAATCAGGTCTTCGTGATCGGCGAAGTCGAACGCCCGGCTGCGTATGAGGTCACATCGGTCGCCACGGCATTACAGGCGCTCTATCAATCGGGAGGTCCAACCGAACAGGGAAGCTTCCGCGACATCCAGATACGGCGTGGCGCTAGCCTCATCGCCAGCCTCGACATTTACGAGTACCTGACTCAAGGCGCGGCACGGGGCGACGTGCCGCTGGACCAGGGCGATGTCGTGTTTGTACCGGTACGCGGGCGCTGGGTCGAGATCGACGGAAACGTTGTGAGGCCCGGTATATACGAGCTCAAGGACGGCGAAGGACTGTCCTCGCTTATCCGGCTTGCTGGAGGCATCGAGCCGGAGGCAGATCTGCGACGCATTCAAATCGATCGGATTCTGCCGCCAGAACAGCGCGACCCTGGAGTACAACGAGTGCTCATCGACGTCAACGTGGCCGGCCTCCTCGAGGCGGAAGGTGAAGTGGCGTCGATCGAACCGGGCGACAAGGTCTACGTGTTCGCCGTTTCAGAGGCCCGTCGTAACACGATCACGATCAGCGGGAATGTCTGGGCGCCGGGCGTTTACGAGCTGTCGCAGGAGATGAGCCTTCTCGAATTGATCGATCAGGCCGGAGGGCTCAAGGACGACACCTACTTGGGCCGGGTCCAGATCGTTCGTCTCAATCCGCTCGACCTGTCCAAGCGCATGGTAGCGGTCTCGCTTGCCGCGGGTGATGATCCGCTGCTGGCTGAGTACGACGTAGTCACCGTCTATTCCGTATCCGAGTTTCGCGAGCGACGATTTGTCACCATGTATGGCGCGGTGCAAAAACCGGGTGTCTACGATTTTCAGGATGACATGACGCTGCGCGACCTGGTCATCGCCGCCGGCGGTCTGAGGGATGACGCTTACGTGCTCGAGGCGGAAGTGGCGAGAGTTGTGAGCCAGCCAGACGCCTCGGGTGACTTCGTCGAAATCCAAACAGTTCCGCTGGATTCCTCTTACGTCGTCGCGCAGTGGGCGAGCCGGGCCGGCGGTGGCCAGGCTCAGGCCCCGGATTTCGTGCTCGCCCAGTACGACAATGTTTTCATCCGTAACCGGCCTGATTACGAGCTGCAGCGTACGGTGACGATCTCAGGCCAGGTTCGCTTCCCGGGCACGTATGCGTTGCGGCGAAAGGACGAGCGTTTGAGCTCGCTGGTGGAGCGGGCGGGTGGATTGAGCAATGAGGCCTACGCAGCCGGCATACGATTCTTCCGGCGGACTGACGAGCAAGGTACGGATGGTGGTCCGCTGGCCCGTGTGAACGTCGACTTGGAATCGATACTGGACACCCCGGACTTCCAGGGCAACCTGATCTTGGAAAGCGGCGACTCCATTTACATCCCGGAGTTCATTCCCACGGTGCGAGTCGAAGGCGCCGTGCTTCTACCAGTCAACGTCATGTATGAGCCGGGTGCCGATCTCGGCTACTACGTGAACAGCGCAGGTGGTTATTCCAGCAACGGTGACAGAGGTCGAACCCGCGTCGAATACGCCAACGGTTCGGTGCGCACCGTCCATAAGAAGCTGCTTATATTCAAGTCGGAGCCGAAGCCCCAGCCCGGGAGTCGCGTGTTCGTTCCAGAGAAGCCGCAGGGCCGCGGCATCAACTGGGTAGCCATTACGGCGGTGGTGACGTCGTTCGCGACTGTGTACGCGCTCCTCTTCAAGTGACGCCTGCCCGCCGGCGCTCAGCGGCAGTCGCCCCGTACGCCAGTCGCAATACGCGAAATAGAGGCACGAGTGTCATCCCGTTTGAAAGTCGGCTCTAGCAGTCCTCACATTGAACGAACAGCCCGCCGCCTCTCCGCCTATTTCGGCGGCCAGGTCGCCGTCAAACTTCTCTATTTCCCCGGCATCGTGCTGGCGACGCGTGCCGCTGGCCCTTCCGGCTGGGGTTTGATCACGGCCGCCATCTCCGTCGCCTTCATTCTCAGCACCGGTGTGAACCTGGGGCTCAATCCGTACGTGACACGCGAAGTCGCGGCGGGAAAGACACCGGTGGCGCGCCTGACGGCCTCCACGACGCGGCTGCGCCTGGCTAGCTCGGTCCTGTTCCTGCTCATCCTTCCCCTCGTTCTCACATCGACCATTCGCGGTATCGGCTCGGTCGTTGTTCTCGGCATCTCGGCCTACATCTTGGCCGATTCCTGGGCCAAGTATTATTTTGCCTTACTGCGCGGCGCGGAGAACACTCGCTTCGAGATCCTGGGCGGCAATCTCGAGAAGGCCGTGTTCGTGCTCTTTGGCGCGCTGGCTTGGTCCGGGGCCTCGCGCTTCGACCCGACGGGTGTCGTTGCCGTGGGCTTTGCTGTAGCCGCGGTGGCCAAGCTCGCAGTCGCGGTCTACGGGGCCGCTCGCGTTCTCTCCATTTCGGCTGCGCCAACGGCTCGCGTCCTCTTAGCGGCAACGCGATTCAAGCTGTGGCTCCGTGACCTGCGATACGTGCGCGAGTCC
>JBDHAI010000012.1:0-19672 GCA_039588155.1 Gemmatimonadota bacterium
TCTACCGCTACCGTGTCGCGGTCGCTCCGTCCAGCGCCGCCGCCGTTGGCGCAGTCGCCGTCCAGTCCGGTCGCTTGGCCGAAAGAACCTCGACGCCGGAGGGCTGGGGGGTCGACCTGATCAAGAGCGACGACTGGGTACGCTGGAGCAACGGATTGGGACCTGCAGACGAAGATGTGAGACCGGGCACATCTGGTGACGGGTTCGTCATCGCGGCCCCGGCTGGAGCGCGGCCCGGAATCGTCGAGTACCGAGTTCAAGGAGCCATCGGCCTGCCGCGCGGCTGCGAGTCGGACGATCGCTTTCTGAAGAACAGCCTCGCCGGGCACACCGTTGGACCCGAGACCGTAGAGTCGGCGATTCCGCGCAAGCTCGCCCAGAGACTCGAACAGTTAGTCGATAAAGTCTGCGACATCGGTTGGTTGGCAAACAGCGATTGCGCCACGCTCAAGAATGCGGCGCGTGAAGTATTGTCCGCTGAGGCCGACCGAGCGGCTGACGTCGATCGTTTCCTCGACGTTCTGGCCCGGTCCCGCTCGTCTCACCAAGGCGCCACCCTCGTGCTGACCGACGCGGCCAAACTCATCAAGGAGAACCTCGAGCTATACCGTTGAGCAGATACGCGCAGGTTGCGGTCCCGCGGCCGCTTCACAAGACATTCCTTTATCGCATCCCCGCCAGCTTGACCGATGCCGTGGAGCCCGGCTGCCGGGTCGTCGTACCGTTCGGACGGCGTGAGCTCACCGGATGGGTCGATGAAGTTGTCGCCGCACCAGAGGAGGTGCCCGCCAATGTCCGCGAGATCGTGGACGCTCCGGACGAAGAGCCGATATTCGATGCGAGCCTGCTCGATCTCTGCCGCTGGGTTTCGCGCTACTACGTCGCCCCGCTGGGCCTCACCCTTCGAGCCGCACTCCCGGCACCGCTCACCGCTGAGTCCGAAGAACGGCTGCGATTGCGCGGCGATATGGCCGCCGAGGACGCCACGACGGCCGAATGGTCGCTACTCGAGCTCCTGCGGGGCCGTAAGGGAACGGTCAAGCTCAGCGGCGTGCGAAAGGCGCTCGGACCAGGGACCTGGACTCGGGTAGCCGAAACGCTCGAGCGGCGAGGCTACCTCGAGATACAGCGGCAAGCTCCTGACTTCACACCCCCTGTGCGGACGCGCCAGGTCGTCGTCCTCACTCGTGAGCTGGAAAGCTTACGGGAGCGCGATCATATCTTCGGACGCGCCCGGCGACAGCGCGAGCTGTTCGAGTACCTCGAGTCCGTTGGCGGCCAAGCCGAAGTCGCCCACATCACGGAACGACTCGGCATCAGCCGTTCGGTCGTTCGTGGCCTGGCAGACAGGGCGCTGGCCGAGCTTCGATTGGAGAATGTAGGCCACAACCTGTTCGCCGAGCTGCGGGTGGCCGAGAACGCCAAGCACACGCCCACCCACGCCCAGGCCGGGGTGATAAAGCGCCTCCTGCGGTCGAGCGAGGACACGCCCGGCGTCTACCTCCTGCGAGGTGTTACCGGGTCCGGGAAGACGCTTGTCTATATCGAGCTGCTCCGCCAGCTCGTCGGCCGGCACGGCAAGGGCGCCATCGTACTCGTGCCCGAAATCGCTCTGACGCCCCAAACGCTCGCTCGCTTTCAAGCCGCCTTTGGTGAAGACGTCGCCCTGATGCACTCCGCCCTCAGCGAGGGCGAGCGCTACGCCGCCTGGCAGGCGTTGAGGGACGGCGACAAGCGGATCGTCATCGGCGCCCGCTCGGCTATCTTCGCACCCGTCCGCAACCTCGGCGCGATCATCATCGATGAAGAACACGAGAGCACATACAAACAGAGCGACCCGGCCCCCCGTTACCACGCCCGCGAGGTCGCCATCGTCCGAGCTCGTCGGGCCAACGCGCTGTGCCTGCTCGGATCGGCGACACCTTCGCTGGAGAGCTGGTCGAACACGCAATCGGGTGCCTGGACACTGCTGGAGCTCCCCGAGCGCATCGGGGCCCGCCCGCTACCCAGCGTGCGGATCGTCGACCTTCGCGAAGAGCGCCAGAGGAGACACCAGGAACAGCGCGGTTCAGTCGGCCCGCTCGTTCTGTCCCCCACCCTCAGCGAGGCTCTGCATCACCGCCTGGCTCGTGGCGAGCAGTCGATACTCCTCCTCAACCGGCGAGGTTATTCGGCCTTCGCCCAATGCCGGGAGTGCGGCTCGGTACGCTCCTGCTGGCAGTGCAACGTATCGTTGACGCTCCATTGGCGGCCGCCCCGCCTCGTCTGCCACCACTGCAATCACCAGGAACCCGTTCCGGACGCTTGCCCGGAGTGCGGTGAGCCTGGGCTGAGCCAGCGTGGCGTCGGCACGGAGCAGGTTGAGCGCGTCATCGCCGAGACGTTCCCAGACGCGCGTATCGCCCGCATGGACGTGGATACGACCAGCGGCAAATGGTCCCACCATCAGATCCTGGGGCGAGTGGAGCGACGCGAGGTGGACATCCTCCTCGGGACCCAGATGATCGCCAAAGGACTGGATTTCCCCAGTGTCACACTCGTCGGCGTCATCAACGCTGACGTCGGCCTCAACCTGCCCGACTTCCGATCATCGGAACGCACGTTCCAACTGCTGACGCAGGTGGCCGGCCGCGCCGGCCGAGGTCCCGCTGGCGGTGAGGTCATCGTCCAGACCTCCCTGCCCGATCACTATGCCATCGGCTTCGCCATCAACCACGACTACGACGGTTTTGCGGCTCGAGAAGTTGAGGAGCGCGCCGCGCCGGTCTACCCTCCACACATCCGCCTGGCCAACGTCGTTATCTCCGGCAAGCACCAGTTGCACACTCAAGAAGCGGCTGAGGCCGCGTCGCAGTGGCTCAGCGGCCTGCTCGACGCACGCCAGATGTCAAAGATCCGCCTACTCGGCCCGGCCCCTTGCCCCATCGACCGCATACGCAACCGCTGGCGCTGGCACCTGCTGGTCAAGTCATCTGACGGCGACGCCTTGGGCCGGGTGCTCCGCTATTTCGCTACACACTTTGAACCGCCACGAAGTGACTTGCGCCTCGAAGTCGACCGTGATCCGGTGAGCTTGCTCTAGGCACAGACCCTTCAAGTACCCAACGAACCGGGGCACATTCCACCGGCTCGGGTGTCTTACCGTCCAGCGGGTGTCCCGGGCTACGGGCACCTTTGCCCGCGCGCCCCCGAGGCAACTGTAACACCGGCTGTGACCCGGCCGTGCTTGACAAACGGGCCCTGCCAGTGAAAAATCACGGACCTCGCGCGTTTTCGAGAAGGGGTGACCTAAGGCATGGGATGTCTGACGCTTAACGCGTCCTACGAGCCACTGACGATCGTACCGGTACGCCGGGCTTTACGTCTGATTATCGACCGGAAGGCTGAAGCCCTCGAGGTGGATGAGTCGGCCTCCTTCCGCTCGGAGACGCTCGTCTTCCCCACCCCGGTCGTAATTCGGCTGGTCAGCTACGTGCATGTGCCACGCCGGTTCCGGCGGCACGTGACCAACACGTTCCTCTTCGCGCGCGATCACTACACCTGCCAGTACTGCGGCCGTCATCGCCGCGTACTGGGGCACCGCGAGTTTCTCACACGCGACCACCTGCTGCCGATTTGTCGCGGGGGAAAGAACACCTGGGACAACGTGCTCACCGCCTGCACAAGCTGTAACCACCGCAAGGGGAATCGTACGCCCCGTGAGGCCCACATGCGGCCGCTGCACTCGGCTACGGAACCGAACCACGTCGAGCTGGTTTGGGCCGTGCGCAAGGTGACGCCCATTCAGGCCAAGTACATCGGCATGTTCTACGGTAGTGAAGCCCTCAAGGCTTTGCGGGGCGATAGCTCGGGTGCTCAGCCGGTGGGTATTGTCTAGGCCGCACTGCTCACCAGTCGCCTATCACTGACTAACCCCACCCCGTCCCGTCCGCCGCTGCCGCCGCTGCCGCCGCTCCTCGGCAAGCTGCAGCCGCGCCCGTCGGCGTTGTGAAGCATCTTGATAGCGCCGGTACTGGAGCTCGTCCTCGATCAGAAGCTTCGGAACCGGGGTAGGCTTTCCTCTCTCATCCAGCGCCACCATGGTGACGTAGCAAGAGTTCGTGTGCCGTGGCTCGCCGCCATGAACGGACTCCGCCATCACCCGCACCCCGACCTCCATCGACGTTCGGCCCGCGTAGTTGACCGACGCCTGTAGAGTCACGATCTCACCGATTTCGATCGGCGAGCGAAAGTCGACCTGATCGAAGGACGCCGTCACCGTTGGGCAATCCGCGTGTCGGGTCGCGCACACATAAGCGATCTTGTCCACCGCCGCGAGGACGACACCGCCAAAGACATTGCCATGGAGGTTAGCGTCTTGTGGGGAGGTGAGCTGCGTCATGGTCTGCTGGGAATGGCTCACCGGCCGGGCCTGGTCCAGCGGCGACTCGCCGACCACCAGTGGGAACTCGATGTCTTCCATGCCATGCAAGAGAGAACGGGACGCGAGCCTGCGCAACCTCCGGCACCTTGACCTCCGACCGGCGGAGCCCACATTCCGGGGACCACAATACGGTTACGGAGAGGCTGGGATGGGCTTACAGGCAGAACTCGTCACCAAGGCAGAGTACCCGGGCTATGTCTTTCAGCACGCACCGCGCAACGTCTACTGGGAGATGACCATCGCTTGCGACCTCGAGTGCGTGCACTGCCGCGCCTCGGCGATCCCGCATCGCGACCCCCTGGAGCTGACCACCGATGAAGCCCAGGCGATGATGCGAGATGTGAAGGAGATGGGTAGCATGATCATCCTGACGGGCGGCGATCCGATGAAGCGGACCGACCTCTTCGACCTCATCGCCTATGGCCGCGAGATCGGCTTGCCAGTCAGCATCACACCGAGCACCACGCCAACCCTGACTCGCAATGTGGTCCAAAGATTCAAGGAACTGGGCGTCTCCGCCATGGGGACGAGCCTCGATGGGCCCAACGAGACCGTCCACGACTCGTTTCGGGGGGTGCCTGGCACGTTTCAGAACTCGTTGAACGCGCTCAGCTGGGCGCGGGAGTTCGGCATCCCGGTGCAGATCAACACCACGGTGACTAGCGAGACCCTGCCCCACCTCGCGGACATGTATCAGCTGCTCAGCGAAGATTTCGCACCACCGGTTCGGCGCTGGAGCCTCTTCCTGCTGGTGCCGGTCGGGCGCGGCCAGGAGCTCGGAATCCCGACGGCCGAGGACATCGAGGAGCTTTGCCAGTGGGTCTACGAGACGGCGCATGGGGCACCGTTTCATGTGGGAACCGTGGAGGCACCCCACTACCGACGCTACTGGCTCCAGCGCAAGCTCGAGGAAGGGATGTCGTCGCAGGAGATCGACAAGCTGGCCATGCGCATGGGCTTCGGCGTGCGCGATGGGAACGGCGTGATCTTCGTTTCACACAAGGGTGAGGTCTATCCCGCCGGGTTCCTGCCGAACCCGCTGCTCGGTAATGTCCGTGACGAGCGACTCTCGAAGATTTACCGCACTTCGCCACACCTGGCCGAGCTGCGTGATATGGACCGGCTCAAAGGCAAGTGCGGCCGTTGCGAGTTTCGCTGGATGTGCGGGGGCTCGCGGGCCCGGGCGTACGGCATGACTGGGGACGTAATGGAGTCGGACCCGTTCTGCGCCTACGAACCCTGAGGGCACAGGCAGCGCCGGCGAGGTTGGCCGTTCGACCCGCCAAACGCACGGCACTATATTAACGCAGGCAACCGACCCGATACACAGATGGGCATAGGAAACATCGGCTGGACCGAGTTCATCGTCATCCTGGCGATCGCGCTGATATTCTTTGGGCCCCGTCGTCTTCCCGGCATCGCGCAAGCCCTCGGCAAGAGCCTGCGCGAGTTTCAAAAAGCGCTCAACGAGGTCAAGTCCGAGATCGCGCAGGCCGGCCGAGAGGCCGACACACGCGATGACCTGAAACACATTGTACCGCGCCCAGCCGAGATCCTCTCGAGCCAGGAGACGACCCCGCCCGCACCGGCCAGCCAAGAGCCCGAAGCCACTCACGAGGCTGACACAGCCAAAACGCCGAAAGAAGATGGAGACCCTTCAGGTACGGACGTCTCGTAGAGCCGAGCTGCTCGAGATCACCTCGCAGGTTCGGCAGGCGGTTCAGCGGAGCGAGGTAACAGAGGGCGTGGCCCACCTCTGGTCATTCCACACTACCTGCGGCCTGACCGTAAACGAGGGCGCCGATCCCGACGTCGCGCAGGACATAGCATGGAAGCTGGGCGAGCTGGTCCCCAAGAGCGAGCTCAACTATCAGCACGCCGAAGGAAATTCCGATTCACACGTTAAGACCACAATGGTAGGCCCTGGCATGGCCTTGCTTGTCTCGGATGGCGATATCGTTTTGGGGACCTGGCAAGCCGTCTTTCTCGCCGAATTCGACGGCCCGCGGACTCGAAGGGTCGGTGTGCAGGTGGTTCCAGCCGCTACGCCCTGATTCGCCTCCCGGACTCCAGCTTCTTCTCCTCCGCCTCAGCAGCTCGACAGAGCTCGTCGTAGCCTTCCTCTCCCAGCGCCTCTTTGAACTCGTACGCCCATGCCTCGAGGGCACGCCGACGCCCGTCCGCCGCCAGCGTACAGCAGGGGCGAACGCCGTCGCACAGATCGTCAAACTCTAGGTGGCCAAGGCCGGTTGTCAACGGAAATAGCCGGCAATAGAAAGGCTTCAAGCGCTCGTTCTCGGGTAACCCAAGCTGCGGCTCCAGCAATTGCAGCACACAGAGGCCGTCACCGTTGAGAAAGACGCACTTGTGGTTGTGGACCGCAGTACCGATGCAGAGTCCGCCCGGGAAATCTTCGTCAGCGTGAATATCGTCCTCGAACCATTCACTCGTATCCCCGGTTTGTGTTTCGTCCATGACCTCTTTAATACGATCCGCGTATTCCATCACGCGGTCGCGCTCAGGCAACGCGATGTACACACCATGCAAACAGCAATGTCCAGCGCACTCGTCCTCTGCATTCATCGGGCCGCTACCCTCAATCCTCGCGATCGTCAGGCGGCGCTCTACCTTCCAATCCCCGACCTGGATCGCATCGTTCGTCTGGTCACTGCGCTTCGCCATCCACGGCCCCCCTTCAGAAGTACGCGTTCTGTGCGGCTGACGGCCTCAATGATACCCCGGACAGCGACTCCTTGAAAGGGGTTTGCCGTGTGCTACCGACGGTCCAACACACTAGATTCCCGCAGCGCTCGGAACGCCGCCGTTCACGAACGCGTTGTTCTGCACGAGGACCGACAGACATCCACTCAGCCCGGAGAGCCCCATGCGAGCCACGCTCGGCACAATGATAATCCTACTCCTCATCGGGTCCGCGACCTCGGCCTGCCGCCGCGAGACGCCCGGCCCCGCCGATCTGCTGATTGATGCTTGGATCGAGGCTTCAGGAGGACCCGACGCCTGGAGTCAGGTCAGCGACCTGCGCTATACGGTCACGACCGTCTGGTTCGACTCCACTGGCACCGAGGTTCGTCGCCGGCCGCGCTTCGTCTGGGGAAAGAAGAACCCGCAGCGCGCCCGCATCGAGCGCGACGAGGCGGAAGGCCACTACGTTCAGGCGCACGACGGGCGGGGAGTGATCTGGGCCACGTTGAATGGCAAGCCGCTACCCCCCGACCACAAGGCCGCGGCCGAGGTCCTCTACGTGAGCGGCGACGTGATGTACTGGATCGGCTTACCCTACAAGTTGAGAGACGCGGGCGTGAACTTGAGCTACATATCGCCGGATTCGACAGGTTACCCTGGGGTACGGGTCAGCTTCGGCGCCGGCGTTGGCATACACTCCGACCGCTATTTCTACTACTTCAAAGAGGACTCGCCTTTTCCGTCAGAGGTCCACTACATCGAAGAGGGCAGCACGACCGTCCACCGAACCCGCTGGACTGACTTCGCCCGGACAGCACCCATCACCTACGTGGGAACGCGGACGTACTACGACGAACAGGGGGTCACGCGTAAACAGCTGCTTATTGCGGACGTTGAGATCAATCCCGGCGTGCCGGACTCCACGTTCTTGCCGCCGTACAGAGGAATGTGAAGGGCACTAACGCGTTGAGCCGGGCAGGGATCGGGAGGCCGTGAAGCTTGAACGACTCACTGCTCACTCTGACTTACTGCTCACCGTAACGCTGCTCTTCCACAAGCCGAGCAGGTAGGGATCATACTGTTCGGGGTTTGAGCGATAGTCCACGGCCCAGGCCTCGAAATCGGGAAGAGCCAGATCGCCTAGCAGTTGCTCGACAAGTAAAGTGGCGAGGTCTTGGAAGTTTAATGCGCCTTGGGTGACGCCGCGTTTCTCCTCGGCCGCTCGGGCGAGATCGAAAACCCGCTCTTCTTCGAGCTCCATGAAGACGTCACAGAGCCGAGCGGAGCAATAGTCCAGGTACTTAGCCCGTAACACCTCTTCGGACTCAGCCCCCGGCTCTTGGGGCTTGCGCGGCCTGCCCTTTCCCACTCCCCCAGCCATGACCCCTCCCTCCGCAAGGCCGGCCACGTCGCACATCGCAACTGGCCAACTGCATTCAAATGCTAGCGCCAGCGCCGCGACCGGTCAAGGATCGCCGCGCCTGCTAGGCGCTGAAGCGTGGGTGGAACGCGGGCCCGGGGGAGGGCCGACCGTCTAGGTCAGCTCGAACGACGTTTCCAACGCCGAATCGACATCTGACGAAGACGGTCGGTGCAGGGCCGTTACACCCTGCAGACGAGCAAACACTGCTCGCCGGACGAGTCCGTAAGTCAATACCTTCGCTATGAACTCAGGATCGGTGTGTTGAACACGCTCTATTTCGTCTGCCAAGTCGCTGGGCAAGTTCACAACAAGGTTGACTGAGCGTGCGTCCGTCATTCGGCTAGGTCCTTCTGGTTAAGGCAGATATCGCCCACGGCCAAGAACAAGTGGCTGTCAAAATTGCCAATTTATTGGAAAGGGCTGCCCTGCACCGAGCTCTCTTCAGAACGCGTTAGAGCAGCAACGCTTTTGTGAAGCGCGCCCATTATACACGCGTAGACAGGCGCACGCAAGCCCAACCTGCTTCGAACGAGCGTTCGGCGTCGACGCTATAATAGCTTGTCGTATAAAGAGATACGAAGATGTCGCTTGATGCGAGCGCCGCGAATATTGTACAAACTTCTGATGACAGCTTTTCGCGATTCGCTTACGCGAAAACATTGCGCCACTTGTAATTACCGATTCTAGTTTTGCAATACCTTGAGTAGTGGCGCGGGTAATTCGGAAGAAATTGGAATGCGGAAGAGAACGCGTCACAAGAGCTCGAGAACCTCTCGCACATCATTGATATCTGAACGACAGCTTACCCAAAAGTCCCCGAAAGCTGCTAAGCGGTCCCGCATGGTACGGACGTTGAAATCATCCGGTTGTACCTCTGTCTCGAGTTCGCTCCAGCTCAATGGTGCGGATACCGTCGCGCCGGGACGTGGTCGCACCGAGTAGGCGGACGCCACGGTCGCACCTCTGCGATTCTGCAGGAAATCGAGATAGACGCGCGGACCGCGTTTCGAAACGACTCGTTGCACCGTCGCCAGGTTCGGGTTCGAGCGGGCGACCAGATTGGCGACCAACTCCGCCAGCAGTCTGCCGGTTTCGTAGCTCGTGCCCGGCTGAAGTGGAACGACTACGTGCATGCCGCTCGCGCCAGAGGTCTTCGGGTACCCGCGAATCCCCAACCGTTGCAGTTGGTCCCTCACGGCCAGACCGGCCTCGCGGACGGCGGTGAAGGGGACACCCTCACCGGGATCGAGATCCAGCACACTGTAGTCCATGTCTTCCAGCGTGCCCAGCCGTGAGGGCCAAATGTGCTGCGACAGGGCGGCCAGTTGAGCGGTATAGAGCAGCGTGTAGAGGTCACCGCCTATCACGCGCTCGACCTCCTCACCTTCGAGCTCCAGCCTAACCGTGCGAACTCCATCGGGGACCGAGCCGACCACACGTTGCTGGTAGAACATCTCTCCCGTGATCCCGTTAGGGTAGCGTTCCAACGTGAGCGGCCGATCCCTGAGCACCGGCAGGATTGCGGGTGACACCGACAGGTAGTAGCGAAGCAACTCTCCTTTGGTCGCTCCGATGTCGGGCCAAAACACCTTCTGGAGATTAGTGACTTTTAGACGGCGGCCCGCAACCACGACATCCCCGTCTTGACCCTCACGCTCGAGGGCATCGAGTGTCTGAATGAGCGAGAGTACCTCGGGCAGCAGCTCGACCGGCGGTCCCTTTGCCGCAGCGGTCGTGCGGCCCTCGCGCATCACCGTCAGCGGATCCACGTCCCTTCGCAAGCCGAGAAAGACTGGCTGTCGGAGCCGACCTTCACGTGTCCACTCCAGGAACTTCACCTCCGCTACGAGCTCGGGGCGTACCCAGTGTGCCTCGACCAGGTCGTCAGGAGCCTCGTCGAAGGGGCTGTTCTCCTGAGCAAGGTTCGCGAGTTGCTCGGAAATCCTCCGCAGGTCGTCGTCGCTGAAGCCGCTGCCGACGCGGCCGGCACAGCGAAGCTTTCCGCCACCGCCCGGCTCCTCGTGGTAACCCACGACCAGGGCACCGAAGCCCTGCCGGCCACCCTGCGGATCGGTCCAGCCGCCCACCACGAACTCCTGCCGGGCCAGCTCTTTGACCTTCAGCCAGTCCTGGGTTCGCTCACCCGACCGATACCGGCTCTTGAGGCGCTTCGCCACGACCCCCTCGTAACTTTCCCGCCGGGCTCGGTCCATCGTGGCCTGGCCGGCGGCGACGTCGTGGGTAACATAGTGCAGGCGATGGCTGGCGCTCTTGAGCAGCGACCGCACCCTGGCCTTGCGATCCGAGAGCGGTGTATCTCGGAGATCGTCGCCATCCTGCCACAGCAAGTCGAAGACGAACATCTCCGCAGGTTGTTTCCGGACGTGCTGAGCCACTTCGGCCGCCTCACGCAGATTGAACCGCGGCTGAAGATCTTCGAAGCGGGGACCGCCCTCGGCTCTAGTGGCGACGATCTCACCGTCTACGACGAACTCGCTGCCCGTGCGGCGCGCGAGCAACTCGAGGGCCTCAGATATTTCGGGAAAAGCCGACTCCAGGCGGTGGCCGCGCCGAGAATACACGCGCACCCGTCCGGACGGCTGCGCCCAGCCGATGGCCCGAATGCCGTCGAGCTTGAGTTCGAAGCACCAGGCCTCGCCGCTGGGCAGCGCTTCGCCACGCTGAGCGAGCATCGGCCGGGTATCCACAGGCGCGGCGATATCTTCGGCATCGCTCGCAGACCCCTCGACCAACATCGGGTCATCGACCGCGCGACCCGAAACGACAGAATCCAGGTGACGCTCGACAAGCCCCTCGGAATCGCCGGGCTCGGCATAGACGTCCTTCTTCTTGATCAGCAGCCAGTTGTCCTCGCCGTCGCGCCCCTTCATGCGGACCAAAGTCCAGCGGCCCCGCATCCGCTCGCCGTAAAGCAAGAGGTCGAGCTTGCCTTCCTGGACGCCCCGGACGAGCGCCTCCTCGGTATCCGCCGTCTCTCCGGTCGGCTGGTAGCGCCCGCGGTCCCAGATGATCACCGAGCCTGCACCGTACTCTCCCTTTGGGATCGTGCCTTCAAACTCGCCGTACTCCAGGGGGTGATCCTCCACGTGTACAGCCAGCCTCTTGGTATCGGGGTCGGCACTGGGCCCCTTGGGCACGGCCCAACTCGCGAGCGTGCCGCCGATCTCGAGGCGCAAGTCGAAATGCGTGCGGCGCGCTGCGTGTTTCTGCACCACGAACCGGCGCGCCGCATCGGTCGACCCCGGCCCGCCGCGGGCGCCTTCAGGCTCCGGCGTGCGGGCGAAGTCACGCTTGCCTTCGTATTCCTTGACGTCACCCAAGGGAACTACCCCGTCTTGCCTGGGCTACGCAGAGCCCTCAGCCGCACGTAGCTCACCTCCCTCTTTGCGCTCCGATTCGGCCTTTTCGATGCTCTCACGCAGCCGGGCGACGAGGTCCACGACCTCGGTCTCGACGGCTTCCTCCACCTCTATCCGGGCAATCTCGCGCCCTTCGATCTTCGCACGGATCCGATCCAGCAACTTCTCGTTGTATTCATCTTTGTAGGTGGCCGGCTCGAAGCTGGCGGACAACTGTTCGATCAGCTGGTGCGCCATATCGACTTCCTTCTCGCTCAGTTCCACTTCCTTCGGCGTTTCGACGTGCCCGAGCGGAATCAACTCCTCGTTGAAGCGCATTAGGTCCAGAACCAACACGTCGCCCACTACCTTGACCGCCGCCAAGTGCTCCCGGTTGCGAAACACGACTTTGGCCACCGCTACTTTGCCCGTCTTCTTCATCGCCTGCCGCAGAAGGCTATACGCCTTTTCCCCGCCCGGTTGCACCGCGAGATAGTACGGCTTGTCAAAATAACGCGAGTCGATCTCCGACTCGTCTACAAAATCCATGATATCGATGGTCCGAGTCACCAGGAGAGCCACCTGCTTGAAGTCCTCTTCGTCCATAATCACGTAGTGGCCCGGCTCGTACTCGTAACCCTTCACCAGCTCCTTGAACTCCACAGGGTCGCCGTCGGTCTGGCGCACACGGACCGTCTTGATCGGCGAGTTGTCTTTGCCGTGCAGCATGCGGAACTTCGGCGCCGTGTCCTTGGTCGCGCTCTCGACTCGCACCGGGATATTCACCAAGCCGAAACTGATCGCGCCCTTCCAGATCGTGCCCATAGGTCTCAGTTCTCCACATCCGAGTCAGCGATTTTTCCGAAAGACCTACAAGATGTGCTGGCCCACGCCGGCTGGCTAGGTCGGTAGTGAGGACGTGTCACTTAGACTCGGACGTTTTCCACGCATTCGCCCTTCAGCGTGGAAAAACAGACGGCGACCCTTGATTAGGCGCCCCCGCCAAGTGTTTTCACACCGTAACCTATTCCACATCGAGGGTGGAGACCCTGCCGGTTGGAGCCGGGAACCCTAGGCCGGACCGGCCGATCCGCCCAGATCCAGTGAGCTCACTAAGAGCCCGAAGAGCAGGCCGAGGAGCAGGATGAACACCAGGAAGGCAACAAGAGGGGCGAGGAAGCCAAGGGCCGCACGCCCGTTAGTCGTTCTCTGCGCCTCGCGAACGGCGATGAACAGCAGGACCATCCCCCAGACCGTGCTGAGGATCGGCCCAAAGAACGGGAAGATCGCAAAAGCCGCAGGGCCCGATGCGTAGGCTACGGCCCGAAATGTCGCTTCGTAACCCCGACGGCCAGCCCCCACGACCATGAAGCCGACATGAATCACCGCGACGGCGACAAAGAGAAACCCCAGATAGATGGGTATCATGAAGGCGAGGCCGAAGAGCAGGGTCACGAAGCTGGTGACGAGCGATAAGAGCAAGCCCCCATCCGCAGCACCGCTGACGGCGCTCTCTACTCCGCTCCAATAGAGGCTGAAGAAGAAGCCGATGGCCGTCATCACGACGGTGTAGGCCAGAGCCGAACCGATTCCAGCCCGCGGCGGCATCTTGCGGAAGAACGGCACCGGCCTGAACACACTGTTCCGCCAAGTCAGCCACAGGGCGTTAAAGAACCCGAATTCCCGCCATCTTTCCCACGGGACGGCTTCCGCTCCGGCCGCCTCCAGAACCTCGCGGCTTGCTACGAGTGGGGCTTCGTCCACGGCCGGCGCTGCAGCTGGGGACGGGGATGCGGCCGGTCGCGGCGGTGCCGGCGAAACCTGACTTTCCGCTTCCGCATCGATGCCCACGCCGTGACCGCAGAAGGGGCAAATCTCGTCCGTCGTCCGCAAAGGTGCGCTGCATTCGGGGCAGAGATGGGGCACGCTACTCATCCGGCGGCAGTCTTTTGGACATTCAACGGCGGTGGCTCACCGAGCGACTCACTGAAGAGCACAACGCGAGCGTCCACCGCGACGGCGCGCTGTCCGGGCTCGAAGGCGACAAACGGGTTGATGTCCAGCTCGTTGACCTGCGGAAAATCGCCCACGAGCTGGCTGATCCGCTGAATCGCCTCGCGTAACACGTCGAAGTCGACGCCCGGCTCCCCGCGCAGCCCCTCCAGGAGTTTGTATCCTTTCACTTCCCGGATCATCTCCGATGCATCGATATCGGTCAACGGCTGAACGCGGAAGACCACATCGGCCAGCGCTTCCACGTAGATGCCGCCGAGGCCGAACATGATCAACGGACCGAAGCTAGGATCGAAGGCGACGCCGATGATCGTCTCCCGCCCGCCACTGACCATCCGTTGGACGAGCACCCCATCGACGTCATCTGGGCCGACGCCCGCTTCGCTCAAGCGATCCACGATCTCGTAGTAGGCACCCCGCACTTCGCGCCCGGTTTCCAAGCCGATGATCACGCCTCCGATGTCCGACTTATGAGAGATCTCAGGCGCCATCACTTTGAGCACGACAGGGAAGCCGACTTCTTCGGCAGCTCTGATAGCCTCCTCGGCGGTCTTTGCGGCGCGCGACGCCACGATCGGCAGGCCGTATGATTCCAACAAGGTCAGGGCATCGAACTCGTTCAGGCGCGTGCGTCCGGCGCGCGCCGCGCCCTCCAGGATCGCCCGGGCACGTTCGACATCCACGTCGTTGAAGCGATGGACTATGCCCGCCGGCCGTTCCAGCCAATGCCGATACCGACTCATGCCCACGAGAGCTCGGACCGCCGATTCGGGGAAGATGAAGGCCGGCACACTGGCGGCGTGCAGCAGGGCCCGACTCTCGCGCAGACCCTTGCGCCCCATCAGGACGGCCAGCGCCGGCTTCGGCCCTCCCGCCGCCGTGTCGGTGATGGCACGAGCCACATCCTCGGCATGTACACCGAGCGGAGGCACGAAGGACGCGATGACCGCGTCGACCCCCGGATCGTCCAGCACCGTCTCGAGAACCGCCCGATAGCTGTCGGCATCCGCGCTGGCGATCATGTCCACCGGATTGTTGACCGACGCTTCCTCGGGCAGCGACCGTCTCAACCGCTCTCGGGTACCCTCGGTCAATTCCGCTACATGCAGACGCTGTGACTCCAGTGCATCGGCGATGATGATCCCGGGTCCGCCGGCATTGGTCACTACCGCCACGTTGTCACCTTTGGGCAGGGGTGCGCTGCCGAAGCCCATGGCCAGGTCGAACAGGCTTTCCACCGTGTCCACGCGGATCACCCCGCACTGCGCGAACAACGCATCCGTAGCCACATCCAGCCCGACCATCGCACCGGTATGGCTGCTGGCTGCCCTCGCCCCGGCACGCGTCCGCGCGGCCTTCACCGCCACGACCGGCTTCACCTGGGTGACCTCGCGGGCGATTCGGGTAAAGTGCCGCGGGTTTCCGAAGCTCTCCAGGTACATGAGAATCACATCGGTGCGCTCATCGTCCCGCAAGTACTCGAGTGCATCGTTACCCGAGATGTCCGCCTTGTTGCCCAAGCTCATGAACTTGCTCACCCCGATACCGTACTCACGCGCGTAGTCGAGAATCGTCACACCCATGGCGCCCGATTGGCTCAAGAACGCGACGTTGCCCGCCGCCGGTGTTGTGGGCGCGAACGTCGCGTTCATCGAGACTGCCGGGTCGGTGTTCAGAACCCCCATGCAGTTCGGCCCGACCATCCGCATCCCATGCAACCGCACCACGTCGAGCAGTCGGCGCTCTCGCTCCAGACCTTCGCCGCCCACCTCGCGGAAACCGGCGGAGATGACCACCAGACCCTTGACCCCGGCTTCGCCGCACTCGGTCGCTACTGACAGGACCAGCTCTTTCGGAACGACAATCACGGCGAGGTCGACCGGCCCCGGCAGGTCAGCGATCGACGGGTAGGCTCGCATCGAGTGCACAACGTCGGCGCGCGGGTTCACGGGATACACGGCACCGGTAAAGCCATCCCGCAGCAAGCTGTCGAGGATCACGTAACCGATCGTATCGGGACGACGGCTGGCGCCGACCACAGCGATCGAGCGCGGTTCCAAAATGACTCGCAGTGTGTCCGGCTGTGTCAGGTTCATACGACGAAGATAGCCTCTCAGCGCGGGGGGCGGGAGCGTCAGGCCGGTACAGGCTCCCAGACAAGAAAAGGGCGGCCCAGCGTGGCCGCCCCTCTTGCTTTCACAAGCTCTCGTCACTGGACAGTGATCGTTGCATCCCGCATCTGGACCGGATGGACCTCGCAAAAGTAGACCCATGTACCGCGGCTGTTGGGTACGTACGTGAAGGCCTCGCTCTGACTCAAGAAACCGCTGTCGAACGAAGCCCCTCCGGCAGGCATGCTCGTCGACGTTGCCGTATGCTGGACCGCGTCCTGGTTCACCCAGCGAACCGTGTCGCCCAGCATGATCGTCACATCGTCGCCACCACCTGGTGCGCTAAAGGCAATGTTCTGCATGTCGACCGTCACGGTCACCGGTGTCGTACCGGTGGCGTTGAACGTCACGGCACCAAGAGCAGCGGCGGTTGCCGTAGAGGCGTTGGCCCCCGCTCCCGAGCCTAGCGTGAAGCCATTCGTGGCTCGGCCATCGGCATTCGTGTTCGTGCTAGCGCCAGCCAGCGACCCTCCGCCGAGCGTCACCGCCCAAGCGACGGGCAGGTTCGGCACCGGGCCGTTGTCGCTTGCCGTGACCCTCACTTCCAAGTCCTCGGCCAAAGGCTGCGACGTGCGTGCGCTCTGCGCATCGCCGGCCGTAACGACGATGGAGGCGGCGACCACAGCTTTGATCGTGAAATCGACGGGCGTGAGACCGCCGACCGTAGCGCTGACCGTGTTGTCCTCTTCGCTGGCCGCCGCCGTGAAGGAAATAGATGCCTCGCCGTTGACATTCGTAGTCGAAATCGACTGCGATACTGTGCCGCCGCCGGCGGTGACTTCCCACGTCACCGTCTGGCTGGATACCCCGCCGCCCTGTGCGTTGGTCACCTTGACGACGAGCTCTTCAAGAACCGATCTGCCTACCGCCACCCTTTGGTCGTCGCCGGAGATTACCGCGATACTCGCAGCGGTTCCGCCGCCGGGCGATCCCGTCGGTTCGTCGTCGCCACCGCACGCCGCGAGGGTCAGGCTGGCAACCGCTACGCCCACGAACAGGTGCTCCTTAGACAAACGATGCTTCATCGATACCTCCCGCATTTGGATTGTCCGCCTATGTCAATACCTCGATTTGTCTCGCTCCCGCGCCCGGCTCCCCGCTCAAGACCGATTCTGCGACGTTCCACGCGGCTCGACGATGATCGCCCCCCGCATAAACGGGTGCGGCGTGCAGTAATAGGGGTACGTCCCATCTTCGTCGAAACGCACCGTGAACGTCTCCCCGGGACCAATGAGCGGTGACCCCCACTCTCCGTTCTCTGCCGTACTTGTATGTGCCAGAGGATCGCGATTCACCCAACGCACCGTCGTACCTGCTGTCACGCGCACGGTGTCTGTCTCAAAACGGAACTGGCGTATCTCGATCTCGACAACTCGCTGCGGCTCCGGCGCGGCTTCGGTCCGTTTCCGGTCATCATCCGTCACAGGATCGAAGATCCTGTTCCAGCGAGCGAAACCGCTGAACGGCACCGTGAACTCGAACCCCCACGTCAGGTCGCCCCCAAAGGCTTCGATTCCCCCAAACGACGCTTCCTGCGGCGTCGTACCCGCCGAGTTGCTCACCTGCAGCGAGAACGTGTGGGGCGTAAACGGGATGGCCATCTGCAGACCAGCGCTCCAAGCACCAGTGGTATCGGGGCCCGCGGCGAACCTGGAGTAGTCACCGGCAAGACTTAGGAAATTGGTCAACCGAAAACCCAAGCCGCCAGCGAGGGCAAGGCCGGCCTCACCCGATTTCAGAGCATCGCTGAACCCGCGCACCGCTCCGAGAAATTCGAACCGGCCCCATGACAGCTGCGCGCCGACTTCGCCATCGACGCTCTCGGCCTGAGAGTTGTAACCGCCCAGGAATGACACCGACCAGCCGGGGTAACGCCACGGCGCGACCTTCAGATAGGGAAACCACTCGTTTGAGCTGTTCTCGTTCCGTATGGCGGGATTGGACCCATACTGCACGCCAGCCATGAACGGCGACCAAAGACCCAGGGCGAGGTTGAAGGTTGGCGCGTTGTCTACGATGCCCTCGTCGACGATATCCGTGATGTCCGCGTCGTTACCCACGATGCGGAAGCGGTGGTTGAATGCGAAATTGAGGTTCCACGGCGAGGTGACCCACGTGCCCTGGATGTTCGGCGTGCGGTAGGTCAGCGGCTGAGCACTCATATCGTCAGGGACCAGCATCGTTGCCGCGAGCAACACCACCGCGCCCATTTGGCCAATCTGCATATGATCGCTCCCCTCAACCGTTGCGGATCTACCTGCAAGTGCTCCTGCCGCCCCACGTAATCTCAGAACCGTCGGCAGAGGAGGCTTGTTCCCCTGATTCTCGCGAACCGAGCGTTCGTCGAGACTGACGGACTAACGGACTGAAGGAGGGTCAGAAGAAGCTGCGGCGCTCGATAAGTGACCCAGCCGTGCCTCGCGGGCTACGCGATCAGCTCGATCTCCCGCGCCAGCCGTGCAGCGCCTCGTCTCAAGCGCACAAAGATCGCCGCGGCGTAGAGCGTGCCACCCACGGCCACCGTCCAGAGGAAGAGCTCCAGCACCAGCGCCAGATGTCGATATCCGGCCACTGTGTAAACATCCAGTATCAAGATGAGCAGGCCCGGCCCCAGCGCGCTCGCTGCACTCAGGAGCTGGCGGTCGTCCCTGAGCGCATCGGCCTCGCCGCTGAGTCCGATCGCCACCAGCGGCCGTGCCGCCCAGCCATCGATCCTCTGCACTACGACATCTTGCCAACCGTAAATCAGATTGTACGCCCAGATGAGCACCTGCAGCGTAAGCAGCGCGAGCGGGCGCTCCCGGTAGTGGGCCCGGTCCTCCTGCGTCAGCTGCTCTCGCACATGGCTCGTGGTATCGCCACCTCGGCGTGCCCGGAAACGGACGTACAGATAGTTGTAAACAGAACCCTGCAGGAGGCTCAGTAGCAGAGCCGCTGCCGCGAGAGGGGCGATCACAGCGATCGGCCGCTCACGCGAGAGGGCCACCGCCAGCGCCGCATAGAGCGCTGCAGCGATCACCGCATCAGAAATGGAATCCAAGAACCGACCGATTCGCGACGGGCGGTTCTGCAACCGCGCCAGCGACCCGTCCACCGCGTCGAGGATATTCTTCGCCTGCATCAGCGCCGCGCCGAGCAAGGCCAGCGGATAGCTGCCCACCGCGTAGCAGTACGCGGCTATGAACCCCAAGGCCGCCCACACCAAAGTCACGTGTGGCGCGCGAATGGGAGTGCCCCTCAGCCTAGTCGCGATCGCGACGGCCAGCGGCCGTGCGTAGTCGCTGAGATCGAGGAACTGGGCACGCTCAGGGAGCTTGTGCGGCGTAGCTCTGTCAGGCATGGTCCTCTAACTTACGGGCGCCTTTGACTGTCTAACTTACGGGTGCTGCCAAGCTCTACCAACCCAGGGGCGAACATGACCATCGGCTATCTGACTCGAGCCGTCCACTTCTCATCCTCTCACCGCTACCATCGGCCGGCTTGGAGCGACGCGGAGCACGCGAAACGCTTCGGTCCCTGCGCCCGGGCTGACGCGCACGGTCCCCACTACCGCTGTGAGGTCACGGTGGCCGCGACCATC
>JBDHAI010000013.1:0-18493 GCA_039588155.1 Gemmatimonadota bacterium
TGCGTCTGTTAGCTTCGCCGGGCTGCTGATGAGCTCGGCATATGCGAAGTCGATCTTGCCGATATCATGAAGAAGTGCGGCGGTCCCAACCTCCTCGACTTTCTGCGCCGGAATGTTCAGAGTTTCAGCCAGATCGCGACTTAAGGCGGCAACGCGATGGGAATGGCCTGACGTATACGGATCTTTCGCCTCGATCGTTTTGATGGTGAATTCCAAGATCTCTCGGTTTTGCTTAAGGAGTTTGTACTGCACGCCATACGCATGGTGAACCGTGAAAAGTGGCAAAAGCACTACCAGGAGACCCAGTACGCCGAGCTCCGTGAAGGCAAAAACGATAAACAGTGAATAAGAGCTGCTTGCCAACTCATTCGTGAAAGCCACCGGGCCCAATTGACGCCATATGTCCAACACTCGCTTACCCGTGTCGAGCGACAGTACCGCTCCTACCAGAAGCATGTTGGCAAAGAAGTAGACTGTGATAAGACCGCCCAACGCGACGGCGATGCGGAGAACATTGAAGCTCTGGTAGTCGATCGGACCGCCCATCGCAACGTAGACTAGCGAACCCAGGCCAGTCGCTATGCTGAGCTGAGCTGCGTTGAAGATCCACTTGATGGACGGCTGCCTGAGAATCACAGCCTGGGCCATAACCTGCGAAAACGCGCGTGCTAGGACAGCCATCGATGGGCCGAATAAGGGGACCATCGCGACAGCCGGTATAAGCGAAACCGAGAACACCGCTCGGCCACCTGATACGCGTACCCCAAACCCCTCGCCGATAATCATTAAGAACACGAGCGCGATTACGCCAAGCCACGGCTTGAGCCCGACAAGTTCAATTGGATACAGCTTGAGAACCAGCGCGGAGAAAAGAACCGCGGCTGCTGCGACGATGGTGACGTAGGCTACTAGACTTCGTTTCATAGGTGAGTGCACCACGTACTGAAGAAAAACCCCCAATCAAATCTCTAGCCCCAAGTGATGTCACCCGCAAACAATGTTGCAAGTACAATGAACAACTGGAGCAACCACGTCATAAACGTATCTCACCTCCTTTCGCGGTATATGTCACGCTGGAAATCCGCTAGGACCAGCGTGCGTCGCTCCGCTAAGTCGGCTATCGCTTCGCTTATGACGCGTCAGCCTAGAGAGATCGGGGGTTTTTTCAGTATTTCATGGCCCTGTCCCGTCACGGGGCAGGCGGGTTTCCCGTGTGTGTAGGCTCCTTTCTCGCGGTACGATACTCGACCATTAACGGGTCGAGATGATCCACCGGTTCGTGGCTTTTAGCGTCGCCAAAATCACCGCGTGCTCCGGCGCTTCGTTGACTGGCGCCGCTCCGGCCAAGTAGGTACGGGTACGGCCGCTCAACCCGTAGATTGCGGCCACGGCCACCGGTAAATCAAATACGTCTATGATCTTAATCCCGTCAAGGGCGAAGCTGACATGCCGTTCCTCCGCCTGTTCCAGGGCGTTCAGCACGGCTTGCGCCGCGGCGTTCAGCCGCCCGCGCTCGATGTCGGTACCCTCGGCGGTCCCCACGTATTCTTTGTCCAGCTTGAGACGGACCCGGCAGATGATCTGCTGGGGCATCTTGCGCTCGAACTCGTAGCCCTCGAACAGGTACCGCCGAACCCCGGCCAGCTGCCCGATGCCGATGATCTTGGCCGACGATCCCTCTTTGCTCTCGGTTTGGGCGACGCTGACTTTCCTGTGGTCGACCTCGATGCCGAGCTGCGCGAGTAGCGCCGATTCGACATTGCGGACCGTCTGCTTGGGAGAAACGCTGTTAGTGGTGAGGACGTGGACTTCTTCGATCCGGCCCGTGGTGTCGGCGACGATGCGTGCTGAGACCACACCCGTCAGCTCACCCAACAACCGCTCCGCCCGCTGCAACAGCATCTGGTCCGGCATGTTACGCACGTGCCGCGCCTCGTTCATGGGACCCCTCTCGATCTCCATGCACTCCCACCATGAGCGGTTCCCGGCCGCAACTCCTCCCGGGTCCCTAGTGTCCCGGCCGCCTCGTCGCGACCGAGCGCTGCTAGTCTGCGACCCGCCGTTGCCGGCTGGCTGTGGACGGCGGAGAGATCCGCCCGCAACCCCCCGTCGGACTTCTGCTGTCTTTGAGCGCGGGTCTCGTCCTCGGTAGCAAGCCCTCGCACTCGGAAGCGACACCGGCAACGACGTGCCGCATCGGGGGTAGCCCTCTCCAGACAAACCCTCCCGCGCGCCGGGTCCCGACGCAGCACGAGGCGTTGTCCTAAAGGCAGACTCCGACCCCGATCCTGAGTAGCCGGACAGACCCTAAGAATTGATTTGGCGGGGATATACATAGTAGCTTTCAGCAGAATCCGTGTCAAGCAAGCGTAGATATGTGACTAATACTACTTCCTGGGCTCTGCCCGCTCTCTGTCTGGCCCTCCTGGCCGCCTGTGCCGACGGCCTCGAGCCCGTCCCCTTTCAGGGCGTCAGCGGCAGCGTCGCCTTTAGCGGCGCCCTCCCCGACTCCACCGAATGGGTGCGGGTGGGCGCCTACCGGGACCTGCCGGAGACGGATCTCGACTTGCTGGGCTTTGCGGGGATCTCGGAGCCGCTGGCGCTCGCGCGAGATTCCGCCGGCTACGTCGTCGGCCTGGAGAGCGGTGTGTTCGAATGGATCCCCGTGGTCTGGAAGCAGGAAGGGGTTGCGCTGCCGAACGGCCTGCGGGTCTTGGGCTGGTACACGGACGGCGGAGGTGCTATCGACCCCGCGGAGCTGGTGCTGGTCACCGCCGATGAAGAGAACGGAGGCATCAACCTGATCGCCGATTTCGAGAACGCGCTCACCATCGAAGAAGCGCTGGAGATCTTGAGGTGAGGCGCGCATCGGCATTGTTGATCGGCATCCTCGGGGTGACCGTTCTGCCCTCGCCATCCGACGCCCAGGAGGCGGGCGTTGTCGCCGGGCGGGTGATCGATGCCCGCACGCAGGAGCCGGTCGCCACCGCGGCGGTCCGGGTTGTGGGCACGGTCCTCGTCACCTTCGCCGACGACCTGGGGGCCTTCGAGCTGCGGTCGGTCCCGGCGGGCACGCGGAGCTTGTTGGTGGAGCGGTTCGGTTATGCGCCCCGGGAACTCGAGGTCGTGGTGAGCGCCGGCGGGCGGACCGAGATCGAAGTCGAGCTGGAGCCGCGTCCTGTGGCGGTGGGCGAGGTGGTGACGACGGTGACCAAGCGAAGGCTGAGCACGCTCGAGACGCCGGTGTCGGTATCGGTCCTGGAGGAGCAGCAGATCCGTGAACGGATCGCGGATACGGCCGCCGACGCCGTCGCCTACACACCCTCTGTCCAATTCGTCGGCGATCAGCTGAACATACGCGGCTCCTCAGGCTACTCGCGCGGCGCCGGCAGCCGCGTGCTGATGCTGGTGGACGGCGTGCCAGCGAACGCCGGCGACAGCGGATCCATCAACTGGGATGTGCTCCCGCTGACGGAGATCCGCCAGATCGAGATCTTGAAGGGGGCGGGCTCCGCTCTCTACGGGACCTCGGCTTTGGGTGGCGTGATCAACGTCATCACGGAACCCCCGCCTGCCGATCCCATCTTCAAGCTCCGGCTGCGAGCCGGTTTCTACGACGACCCGCCCTTCAGCGAGTGGATCTGGTCGAGCCAGACGCGGGGCTATGGGGCCGTCGACTTGAGCTACGGCCGGCGCCTGGGAAGTGTCGGCTTCTGGGCACGGGGCGGCCGCACGCTCGACGACGGCTACGTCGAGAACACCGACCTGGAGCGTACCAACGTCGCGCTACAGGCGACGGTCGGAGAGGACGCGGGAAGGTTGGGGATATTTGGGAGTTGGGCACGAGAAGAGTATGGCGCCCCAATACTCTGGTGCATGCGTGGCGACTGCGAGGACCCCAACCTGCTCGCCTTTCAGCCGGCCCGCGTTCCGGTCAGCGCGCGTGACGACCGCACGCGTTCCGACAAGGCGCGGTTGCACCTCACCTACACGCGCAGCTGGAGCGATCGGGTCGACACGTTCGTGCGTGGTCACTATCAGCGAAACGACTGGGACACGAGTTTCGGCGACGGAAATATAGGGGCAGTCTCCGATGTATTTGGCGGCGAACTGCGATTCGACTGGCGCGTAGCGAACTGGTTCCAGCTCTCGCTGGGCGGCGAAGGCAGTCATACTCGCGTGGAGGCCGAGAACTTCTTCGGCACACCCGAAGGCGGGGTCGACAGCTTGTCGGTGCACGACATCTCCAACCTGGCACTCTACGCTCAGGGCGAGTTCGGGTTCACTCGCTGGCTCATGCTCACTGCGGGCGTACGTCAGGACGTCGGTTTGCTCGACGGCGGCTCGCTGACCGATCCCTGGGTCGATCAGACGAGCCCGCGCGTTGGATTGGTGATCTCTCCCGTGTCCATAACTCGGATTCGCGCTTCGGTCGGCAGAGGCTTCCGAGCGCCGACGGCGGACGAGCTGTTCACGGCCACTCAGGTAGGCGGCTTCTTTGTCGTCCCCAACGAGAATCTAAGACCCGAGCAGTCGCTGGCCGGCGAGGTGGGCGTTCAACAATTGGTCACGCCGTGGCTCTCACTCGACCTGGCCGGTTTCTTCTACGAGTTCGAAGACCTCATCGAAGCCGACACCGTGCTCAGCCCACGCGGCATCGAGGTCCAGTTCCAAAACCTCGACAGCGCCAGCGTCCGCGGTGTCGAGGGTATCGTTCGCCTGTCGCTGTTTCGCGACCGGCTACAGGGTTTCGTCGCCTACACCTATTTGGACCACGAAGACAAGACGACAGGCCAGCCCTTGGCGTACAGACCGAACCACCTCGTCACGACATCCGGTACGGTGTACCTGGGCTCGCTCGAGCTGGGAGCGGATTATCGCTACGCGTCCGCGTTCGACCGGGTGAAGGTGTTCACCGACCCGCGTACCGATCGACTCGTTCCGTTAAACGTTCTAGACCTGAGGCTCGCCTATCGATTCGGACGTCAGGTGCTCCGCTTCATCGCTGACAACGTGGGGAACCACAGCTATACCACCATAGAGCGAAACCTCGAGCCAATTCGCCGTTACTCATTGGCATTGGAGCTGGTGTTCTGACAGCCGCCTTCAGCCCGGCCGTGGCCGCCCTTGCCAGCCGAGTGAATTTCACTTAATGATGCGCCGCCTCAGAACGACGCGGCAGCGAGCCGCAGCTTAGTGAACGGAGGAGCAGTGCCCAGAAAAGTCCCCACCGCCAAGCGCAAATTCGAGGCACCAAACGGGCGCAAATGGGAGGCCGACATCTGCATGCATTCGGGCGACGATAACCAGTCGCCCCACCTGATGGTGATCTTCCGTGATCCCGTAAGGGTGCAACCCGACCGTTACAACCTGTTGCCACCGGGCTCACCGAGGCTCCCGAAGCAGGCCGCCAAGCAGATTTCGGACGATACTCTGCGGGCGCTGCTCCAGCGTTCCGTACCCATGAAGCGGGCGTGACAGAGGAGGCAGCGCGATGCGGCGGACATTCATGGACGATCAGTTCGACGAGTGGGAGGCATTCGTCTCGGCCGGCCAGCCCGGCGGTAGGCACTCGGCCCGCGTCATGTTCGTCTGTATCTCCACACCGGCGCGTCGGCCACGCTTCGTCAAGCACCCCAGCGGGGACCCGACGGAAGCGGAGAACCAGCTATTTCACATGGAAGAAGGCGTCTTGCTGGAGCTATTCAGTGGCTCCGCGCCCATGCCCTGAGCGTCGTCACCGCCTTGGACATCCTGATCACCGGAGGGACCCGCTTCGTCGGGTACTATACGGCGCTGGCCTTGCGCGAGGCCGGCCACGACGTAACCGTCTTCACCCGCGGCAAGTTCAAGTCCGACCTGCCCGCCGATATCCATCACATCAAAGGTGACCGAAAAGTCGTCGCAGACCTCGGTTCAGCGGCCAGCGCACGAGCCTGGGATGTCGTCTGGGACAACATGAGCTACACCGGCGACGACGCGCGTACGGCCGTGGAAACATTCAGCGGCAAGACGGGTCTCTTCATCCACACCAGCACCCTCGCGGTCTATAGCGTGTGCGCAGGGATCACCAGCCCGTACCGTGAGGACGACTTCGCCCGTGGCCGTGCACTCGAAGAACGGCGCGGCATCTATCCATACGACTACGGCATTCAACGACGCGAAGGCGAGCAAGTGTTGCAAGAAGCATTCGCGAAACACGGCTTCCCATTCGTGAGTGTTCGCCTGCCCGCCGTGCTCGGGCCGCGAGATTACAGTTTGCGGGCCTGGTCGTATTGGCGTCGCATCCTCGAGGACCGACGCATCATCTTGCCGAACGGCGGGATCGAGATGCACCGGACGGCCTATTCCGCCGACGTCGTCACCGCGTTGCTCGCCATCGTCGAGCGGGGTCCCGAGCTGGCTGGACAGGCGTACAACTTGGGAAGCCGAGAGATCGTAAGCCTCAGGCAGTTCGTGGAGGAGTCCGCCGCCATACTGGGTGTGGACCTCGAAATCGTCGATCTCCCACCCTCCGTGCTCGAAGCCGCCGGCCTCCCTATCGACAAGCTCTCGCCTTACACGACCTGGGGCGACCACCTCGTCTCGATTGCGAAGGCCCAGCACGAGTTAGGCTTCCAGCCGACTGCGCTGGAGGAGTGGCTGACGCCGACGCTGGAGTGGCATTTAGAGCACCGGCGCGAGAGCGACCCGCCCGGGTGGGAGCTTCGCGCCGAGGAGGCGAAGCTCGCGGTTCGCTGGAAGAAGTTACTCGGCGAGCTGGGCTGACCAGCTTACACCTTCACGTCGACTTTCAACCGCCATACACGCAGCTCGCTACCCTGAGGCAGTGCTCGCACCGAGTAGAAGAGCGGACCTTCGACACCGACCACACGCTCCGGCGACTTCAGGCCGAGAGCGATCGCCGAGCCATCGAGATCGTAGAGGTCGTAGGTGAAATCAGTGCCTGCCGGTGACGCGTACTGGGCGATGAGCGGACCGCACGGGGCCGCGAACAACCCTTTCAACGGCGGGGTCGATTCGCCGTACCGGCGCCAGTGCTCGGCGACCGAAGCGTTCAGGTTGGCGAACGAGAGAACGGCGCGGGCCTCCACATCGTAGACGGCAAACGAGTCGGTGCGGCTGTGGCCGATGTAAACAGAACTACTCGCGGCCGCCACGAAAGCCCGGTCTGATTCGCCGGCACTACGGGGTTCCCCGAACAGCGACTCGAGATACTCCCCACCCGTCGTATACAGATGAACCAGCCAGCCGGACCCTGCACCCCAGCCGGTTCCGACGACCGCGAGCCGGCGATCGTCCAGGTTGCAGACCTGGACCGGCCGGTCGAGTTCCGGGGTTGGGAAGCGCCGAACGACACGCCCAAGCTCGTCGAGAATGACCACCGCCGGCAGGTGGCCGTCGAGGGCGGCGATCCAGCGGCTGTGGAGCGGCGCGAGACTGACCGGACGCCTCAACCCGGTAGTCCTGCGCTTCAGCGAGCCCAGACGGTGACCGTCCTGGGAGAAGATCTTGAGATCGGCGGCCGCGGAGTCGGCCACCCAGATCCGGCCCGACGATGTAGCCAGCAGATCGCTGACCGTGAGCGGCTCCGCGCCGCCGGCCCGAAGGGGGATCGTGAGGAGCGATGTGAACGCGGCGCCGAACTCGAACCTTACTGCCGGCTCGGCCCCGGTCCGGATCGAACCGCGCTTATTGCCTGCGCGCCGGCTCACCACGCCCCACGAATCCCCCTCCAGTCCTGACGCTCCGCTCCGCTGACCCGGCACTCGAGTCCCGGGCGCAACGGAGGTTAGGGGAGGGGTATCAACAATCTGTCATCTGGCGAGCGTCGGGCCACTCAGAGCAGGAATACATGAAGCGCGGTCGCTTTGATCTGGGCCACCACCGAAGTGCCGACTGCCAATCCCAGTTCCTCCAGCGCGTGCCGCGTGATGATCGCTTCGAGGCTCCCGCCATCGACGTCGAGACGAAGCCGGACGAGCCCGCCCTGCGGGTATAAGCGCGCGACCGTGGCAGCAAAGCGGTTGCGAGCACTCGTCGCCGTCGCAGTTGGCGGGGCGATGACCACATCCTCCGGCCGGTAGGCAACGCGCACCGAAGTGCCGACCACCGCCTGGCCCGCCACTTCAACGGTATGACCGGACTCGAGCAGCACCGTCATGGTCCCGACGCCGGTCTCTTCGACCCGGCCACTCAGCATGAACTCGGCGCCTGTGAACGACGCGACGAATTCGGTAGCGGGCGACTCGAAGATATCGGCGGGCGCACCGCTCTGAACGATGACACCGGCCTCGATCACGGCCACACGGTCGGCGAGCGCAAAAGCCTCACCCGGGTCGTGGGTGATCAACACGATCGCAGGCGCAGCGCGATGGACGATTCGCTCCAGGTCGGCCAGCAACTGCCGACGCGCGGTGACGTCGAGGTCAGCGGTCGGTTCATCGAGGAAGAGAATCTCCGGTTCCAGCGCCAGCGCCCGCGCGAGTGCCACTCGCTGAGCCTCTCCGCCGGATAGGGTGTTGACCGGCGCATCGGCGAGCGGAGCGATATCGAGGGTCTCGAGCGCGACACGTGCTCGCTCGCGCCGTTCCGTCGCCGGCAGCCGTCTGACTCTCAATCCGAACTCGACGTTCTGGGCGACGGTGCCGCGCCACAAATAAGGACGCTGCAACACCGCCACCGCCGCGCGGCGCAGCTCCGTGTCGTGCCGCGCGACCTGACGGCCCTTATAGAAGAGCCGACCGCCATCGGGCGCTTCGAGTCCAGCCAGCAGTCGCATGAGCGTGGACTTTCCCGCGCCGTTGGGTCCGAGGACCGCCTGAACCCGGCCGCCCCAGATCTCGATGGATGCCGCGTCGAGCACACAGCGGCCGTCGTACACGCGGCTCAACTCTTCGCCGCGAAGCAGCGCCTCTTGGATAGGACTCGATTTCGGCTTCATCAGCTGGTCAACGGGCGTCGCCTTCGCGGCTGCGCCTGTTGCACACGCGTAATGAAGGCGTTAGCTGCGAAAGCGATCGCGAGAAGGATCAGGCCCAAGGCCATGGCAGTCGCGAACTGCCCACGCCGGGTCTCCAATACGATGGCGGTCGTGATCACGCGTGTCTCGCCGTGGACGTTTCCGCCGACCATCATCACCGCACCCACTTCCGAGATGACGGCACCGAATCCGGCAGCCACAGCGGCCATCAACGACAGGCGCGCCTCGCGCAGGTGCAGCGCCAGCGCCTGCCAGCGGCTGGCACCCAGCGCTCGGGCTTGCAGGCGGAGCTCCGGCGGCACCGAGCCGACGGCGGCCAGCGTGATGGCGGCAACGTAGGGTGCGGCCAGCACGAACTGCGCGCCGATCATGGCGCTCGGCGTGTACAGCCAGCCCAGCGACCCCAACGGGCCTTGCCGTGACAGCATGAGGTAGACGAAGAGACCGACGACGACCGGCGGCAGTGCCAGGCCGGTGTTCACCAGGGCAACCGCGACACCACGCCCCGGAAAGCGAGCGAGGCCCAACCAGGTTCCCAAGGGTATGCCCACCAGCAGGCCAAGCAGCACCGCGATACCCGACACCTGGAGAGATCGACCGATGATCTGCCAGAGGTAGGGGTCGCCACTGAACAGCAAGCGGACGGCCTGTCCGATGGACTCGACGAAGATGTCCATCTCCGCTCTATCCGCCGGCGTTGGGTGTAAACAAGGGTCGGCCGAATCGACTCACACCGAACTCGCCGATCAGAGCCTGCCCGACCGGCGAGGTGATCCATGCGGCGAAGGTGCGAGCGCCCGCCGCGTTCGTCGCGTTCTTGACGACCGTAACCGAGTACTGATTCCGGAGCACAGGGTCTCCTTCGACCAGAATTCCGAGCTGCAACCGATCGCGCATACTCAGGTAGGTGCCGCGGTCCGTGAGAGTGTAGGCGTTCTTCTCGCTCGCCATCATCAACACCGCGCCCATTCCCTGGCCCGCTTCCAGATACCAATCGCCTTCAGGCTCCAGCCCGGCCGCCGACCAGAGCTCGAGCTCGCGGGCATGAGTGCCCGATTCGTCACCTCGGGAAATGAAGGCCGCGCCGGAGCGCGCCAGGCACGCCAGCGAAGCCGCTGCGTCCAGGAATCCGCAGATCGAGGGGGAGTCATGGTCTGGCCCCACGATCACGAAGTCGTTGAACATCAAGCGATGCCGCGACTCACCGTGCCCGGCTGCCATGAACGCTTCCTCGGCGCTCGGCGAGTGAGTCAATACCACGTCGGCGTCTCCGCGCGTCGCCAACCTTAGCGCCTCGCCCGAACCAACGGCGATCACTCGCACCCGAAACTCTGGATGCGCGCGTTGAAAAGTCGGCAGCAATTCGTCGAACAGACCGGAGTCCTCCGTGGAAGTCGTGGAAGCGAGGACGATTTCCCGAGGGCCCTTCGAGCAAACGGAGAGAGCTAGTGCGAGAGCTACAGCCGAGAGGAGGGAGTAAGCGCGCAACATCGATCCACGGCGCCCAGCCGCCGATTACCCCCGGCGGCCTATTCCGTTTCTCCCGCCGGGCCGATGAGCTGCGTACGCAATTCAAGGTAGGGTTGGTCGTCTCTGTACCGCGCCGCGACGCGCAACCGCATCTGGCCGCCGCCCTTCCTGGGGAGCGAGATGATGCATCCGTTGTAGCTGGCCGCAAAGATGAGCTGCCAATCGCCGCCGATATCGGAACCGTCGACGAACTGCTTCAGCTGCGCCGTATTGTGGGCGCTCATCTTGGTCACCAGAACCGATTCTTTTTCTTCTGCCACCGATACTCCTCCCTCGCCGGGCGGGTTGGCTCAGATGCACTTCGACTTGTGGCGAAAAGCTAAGCCACGCTCACGGCCGTTACAAGCCCGAGCACGCTCAGCTGGTCTCGAGACCGTCGACAGCCTGTCGGAGCAAGCGATCGACCGGCACGGGATGGACCGGGAAGAAGTAGCGGTCGGATATACGGTTCAGCGCCCGACGTATCGCACCGAAACCGCCGGCGACCTGCCGGTAGATATCTTTGAGGTCGTGCTGATCGGCCAGATCGAATTGGCTCGCCGTGAGATAGCCCGTGGCGCCGAGATCCTCGTAGTAGTCTAAACTCGGCGCGCCTTTCCGGTAAACACGGGCGATGACGTGATCGGGAAAGAGGCCCGACAGCCAGAGCGCGTAATTGCCGATATGCGCGCGCAGCAGGAACTGCCTGCGCTCGGAGCCCTCGCCCTCCAAGTCACTCACCAGATCGACGAGATAGCGATAGCTCTTGTCATCGTGACGAGCGATGCGGTACGCACGGCCTTGCGCCGTGAACTCGATCAACAAGGCAGCGATGTAGTCGGCGATATTGGGATCATCCAAACCGGCCTCGCGTAATGTGTGCCGCACCATCACGTAGAAAGCCAGTTTGGGCGAAGTGGCCTCGACACTCCGGCTCTCGGTAACGGCCGCGAACGTCTCGTGCCGGTCGAGCAGCGAGTCGAGACCCTCGACCGCCAGCTCCCCCTCCCAGTGCCGCCGCCCTCGACGCGTTCCTTCCAGCAGCAGGGCCAGCAGAAACTCGACCTCACGGGGTCCGAATGAAGCCCGCACGTTAGGTATGATCACGAGTGACCTCCCCCCACTGACTGCCAATTCGACAGTCGTACCTTCACCCCTTTGTACCCTTTAGCGCGTCCGCAGGTTCAGCTCCCTATCGGAAGGCCGTGAGCCGGCCGCATCTATCGAAGTTCAGCTCAAGCTCTTCAGTCGCCCGACCGCTGCTTCGAGAGTCTCGACAGTCTTGCAGTAGGCGAAGCGCACCTGCGCTCTGCCGTGCTCGGGTTTGCGGTAGAAACTCGACCCGGGAACCGAAGCGACACCGACCTCGCGCGTGAGCCAGACAGCGAACTCGTCGTCGGGTAGGTCGCTGATTCGCGAGAAGTCGGCGAGAATGTAGTAGGCCCCGTCGGGACAACGACAACCGAAGCCCGCTTCGCTGAGCCCCGCGTAGAGCACATCGCGTCGCTCCCGGTAGTCGGCGGCCAGCCCGTCGTAGTAGTCATCGTCCAACTCTTCGATACCCACCGCGCAAGCCTCCTGAAGTGGCGCAGGCGCCCCGACGGTGAGAAAGTCGTGTGTCTTGCGAATCGCGTCTGTGAGGTCATGCGGCGCCACGATCGTCCCCACTCGCCAGCCCGTTACGCTGAAGGTCTTGGATAGCCCGCTGACTGTAACCGTCCGCGACCGCATGTCGTCGATCGTGGCGAGCGGTACGTGCTCGCGCCCGTAAAGGATATGCTCGTAGATCTCGTCTGTGAACGCGATGACTTCGTTCTCGACACAGAGACCTGCAATCACCGCAAGTTCCTCGCGAGTGAAGACGTGTCCGGTCGGGTTGTTCGGTGTGTTGAGGATGATGCCTCGTGTCTTCGAACCAAAGGCCCGGGTCGTTCGATCCACATCCAGGCTCCCGTCCTCTAGCGTAGGTACGAAGACCGGCGCGGCTCCGCAGAGAATGGCGTCGGGCCCGTAGTTCTCGTAGAACGGCTCCAGTATGATGACCTCGTCACCCGGATCGATGAGCGCGAGCATCGCCGAGGCCATCGCTTCGGTGGCCCCGCACGTCACGGTGACCTCGCGTTCAGCGTCCACCTCCATGCCGTAGAGCCGACCGTACTTGGCGGCGAGCGCACGCCTGAGCCGCGGCGCACCCCAAGTTATGGCGTATTGGTTGATGTCGGCGCGGATCGCCCGGATCGCCGCCTCTTTCAAGATCTCCGGCGCCGGAAAGTCAGGAAAACCCTGGGCTAGATTGATGGCTTCGTGCTCCCTGGCCACCCGCGTCATCTCGCGGATCACCGACTCGGTGAAGCTATGCGTGCGTCGCGCCGTTCTAGTGCTTGCCATACTCGACTCAACTAACCCCGGTAGGTGACATGCCCGTTCGTTCCCATTCCAGCTCGATAGCCTCGAGCTCCGCTGCAAGTGCGGCCCGCTCCTCCGATAGCTGATCACGTATCTTGGGATGCCGGAGGACTCGCAGGAAGAGTTTCACATCCTCCCACACCTCCTCTCGACGTGCCTGCCATTGCAGGGCGACATAGCCGAGCAACGGCAACAGAACCGTCACCAGAACCGCTGCCGCCGGTCCACCCATCACAGCGGCCAGCACGACCCAAGCTACCAGAGTGGCTGGATACAAGATCAGGCCGGCAAGCAGTTTGACGGTCGCGACCGTCTCCATATCCGGCCGCATGAGCCGACATATGATCCCAGCAAAGAAGAAGGGTACGTACCACGCGAGCGTTCCCAAAGCCGCCGCCGGCAGACCGAATGCGAGGACGGCCGCCTCACGCAACACAAAGCGGACCACGCTGGCCGTCCGATAGCGCGGGGGCACGTCCGCCTCGCCGCTCCCGAGCTCTCTCAGCCATCGGCCATAAACGCTCAGTGTTCGGTTCAGTCTATCCCAGCGGTCCGGGTCCTCTGCCCGCAGCCAGGCGAACTGGCGGGCAAACCGCTGGAGCCGCGGAAGTCGCTCTGCGAGTGGCTCCCGTTGTCGCCACCCCACGAGCCCCTTGGCGCGGGCATAGACCAGGTCGGCCGTCTCGACCCGCTCGCGATCCGATTCCTCACTGAGGTTTAGAGTCTGGCGCTCCAAACCACTCGTGATCGCCGACGTCAGCGAGCGTGCGGCCGCGGCGCGGTCGACCTCGTACTGACCGCGCCACCCCAGGACCACGATCGGTTGGCCGATGCCCGCGACCACCCGGCTTCGGAAGCGGTGCTTTCGCTGGTAGGCCAGGCCGAGGGGGACGACCCTGATGCCGAGCCGCCAGTCCGCAGCGTCCTCGGCCTCGAGCGCCATGCGCGCGGCCCCGGTCTTGAGAGGCGCGAGAGCAGGCGAGGCGTGGCTCTTACCTTCGGGGAAAGTCAGTATGGCGCCGCCCTGGGACAGGGTTTCGACGGCCTCTCTGAACGCGGAAACATTCCGCTGCAATTGGTCCGGGCGATCTTGTACGCGGTAGAGAGGCAAGGTGTCGACCGACCTCAAGACCTGGCCGAAGAACGGAATCTCAAAGAGCGGTGCTTTGGCCAGTACTCGCACGCGCCGTCCGGCGGCGTTCAGAGCGAGAAGCGGGTCCATGAGCATGTTGGGGTGATTGGTGACGATGACCACCGGGCCCTCCGGCAGCTCCGGTCCCACGCGCTCTAGGCGATAGAAGACGCCGGCGGCCCTGACGGCCGCGCGAGTGAGCGAGCGTCCGAGGAACCTCACGACTTTCCGCCGGCCAGCGTCAACCGTTCCACTCCGGCCGTGACCCGGCCCCTGCCATACATGGCAATGCAGTTGAGGGTAGCCACGCGTGTCGCGCAAGTGGCGCCCGCCCGTCCGCGAGGGCGTTGCCTTATTGTGAGCCGAACGAGGCCGTAGTAGGATGTCAGTGATTGCCCCAGACATGACCACGAGGCCACACCCAATGACCAGTGCACAACAACTCAAGGACACGGCGAATCTGACAGCCAGCGACATCACGAAACGAGTCGAGAGCGTTCTGGATGAAGCGAAGGAGCGGGGATGGGCGGATCCCCAGTCGCTCGAGCTAGATCGCGAGGTCGTTCTGCTGATCCTGAACTCCACGGAGTGCGACACAATTCTCAACGAGCTCGAACTCGAGCGTCTGGCCGGTCTGTTGGAGAGATACGTACAACGGCTAGTCGATAGCGGAGACCCACCGCAGATCGATCTGCGCGAGTCGACCTGGGATGCCCTCGATCTGGTTAGGCGTCCCACGGTTCTGCGCCGAGTTAGCTCGAGCGGGGCGACCGATGAGTGGTCGCGTAGGATCCTCTCGGCCGTCGAGGCTTCCCACTTCACGGTTGGGCCTATGTTTCGGCAGCGGGCGCGGACATATCCGGCCAAGATTTTGTTCGAGGTCCCGAAGAATGGCGGAGATGAGAGCCTGACCTGGAGTCAGGTGGCGGGACGACTGGAGACACTAGCCCGCGGGTTGCTTTCATTATCTTACCCCGCCGAGCCAGAACGGATCGCTATCCTGTCGGAAAACCGGCTCGAGATGGCGCTACTCGATCATGCCTGCCTCACATCCGGCCTGGTCAACGTGATGATTCCGGCCAACGCCACCGATGCCGATGTGGGCTATATCCTCCGGCACGCAAAAGTCGGCACCGTCGTCGTGTCGAGTCGCGAGCAACTCGAAAAAGTCGAAAAGAACCGAGGCTCGCTGCCGGACCTCGAGCACGTGGTCACCATCGAGCAGGTGCGGGGGGCGAGCGGCGCGGTGCTCAGGCTGGAAGAGGTCGAAGAGCGCGCCAGTCAGGTTCCTGTCGGGTTGATCGAGGAGAGGTGCACGGCGGTTCGAATCGGCGACCTGGCAACCGTCATGTACACCTCGGGCACGACCGGCATGCCCAAGGGCATACAGTACTCACATCGCAATCTGGTCTTCAAGCGGTTCGCGCGGGCGTTGGCGCTGCCCGAGATCGGGGACGGAGACATATTCCTGTGTTACCTGCCGCTGTTTCACACGTTCGGCCGCTACTTCGAGCTGATGGGCTGCGTTTTTTGGGGCGCCAAATATTGCTTCCTCAAGGATCCATCGGTCGAAGCTCTACTCGAGGGCATGCGCCGCTATCGGCCCACCGTGTTCATCAGTGTTCCCCGGAAATGGATGCAGCTTCATGAAGCCATCGCGAAACGCGCGGACCCCCTGGAAGCACCGGATGAAGAGATCCTGAAGGCCACGCAGGAATTGACGGGTGGCCGCCTGCGCTGGGGCCTTTCGGCGGCGGGCCACCTCGACACCGACATCTTCCGGTTCTTTCACAAGCAGGGCGTCCAGTTGTTGAGCGGCTACGGGATGAGCGAAGCGACGGGTGGTATCACGATGACGCCGCCGCACCAGTACAAGGACAACTCGCTCGGCTTGGCATTGCCCGGGATCGAGTTGCAGTACGCGGAGGACGGCGAGCTGTGCATCCGCGGACCGTACGTGATGATGGGGTATCTCGATCCGCCTGATAGTGAACCTTCATTCGACGAGCGTGGCTGGCTCCACACTGGCGATCTCATGCGAGTGGATGATGATGGGCACATCCGCTTGGTCGACCGCAAGAAAGAGATCTACAAGAACGTCAAAGGTCAAACGATCGCGCCGCAGCGGCTCGAGAACCTGTTCCGCGAGTTCGAGTCGGTCGGCCGCGCCTTTCTGGTCGGAGATCACAGGGAATACAACACGCTGCTCATCTATCCGAACCCCGAGTTCAAAGAGCTGGACTTCTCGGGGATGACCGCGCAGGAGGTGCGCGAGTACTTCCGCTCGCTCGTGGTTTCGGTCAACAAGTTCGTGGCGCCGTTCGAAAGGATCGTCGACTTCGCGATCATCGATCGCGACCTGGACGGCGACAAGGGAGAGCTGACGCCCAAAGGCACCCCACGACGTAACACCGTCGTCGAAAACTTCTCGGACGTCATCGACACGCTCTACCGCCGCGCCTTTCTCGAGATCGAGGGAGTTAATCTCACTCTACCCAATTGGTTCTTCCAAGCTCTCGGCCTGACTGCGCAAGACGTCAGAGCCAAAACGGATCAGCTCATGTTCCCTTCCATCGGCACCAGCCTGACCGTCCGAAGGCACGACGAGGACACGGTGCAGGTGGGCTCTTCTTTATACAGCTATGCGAGTAGAGCACTGAACCTCGGAGCGCTCATGGCCACGCCACGGCTCTGGCTGGGTAACGATGAGCTGCTCGCCTTCGCTCCGCTCGAGCTCGATGACCGCGACCGATCCGGACGCTCGGCCGAGGAGGTAGAGTGGGTGGGACGCGCCCAGCCCCACCAGCCGACTGCCGCGGATCGGGAGGCGCTCGAGGAATCGATACGGCACGCGGAATGGAGCTTGTTGGATCTCCATCAGGCTGCGTGGATGCTGGTCTCTACGGATGAGGAGTGCGCGCTCGGCGCCATCCGTCTGCTGGAGCGAGTACTGACCAGCAACGAAGAGGGTCAGCTGGCCGAATCGGCACGCTTCCTCCTGGCTCGTGGCTCGAAAGGCGCCACAGCCGAGGCGAGGCGACGCGCTTTTCAGGTGCTGGTGCCGTTCGAGAAGCCCACCCGGTTCCGCGACTCGGTCGAGAGTTTTTTGTCGAGTGATCCGCGTTTGCTGGATGCGGAGACGCGTGCGGTGCTCTGCGAGCGAAGCCTGCCCGACGCCAAGATCGAAGTCTTTACAGACCTCGCCTGGGAGCTGTGCCGCGATCCGGAGCTCGACAAGGAAGGCGAGCAGCTGGTCAGCTCTTTGATGGACTTGCTCGCCGATTACGGTGGAGCACACCCGACTCGTTTCCGCAAGATTCGCGTGTTCCTGGTGCGGGCGAGTCTGTTCGGTAGTAGCGAGCGAGTCCGGAAGCGGGCCAATCAGTCTCGAGAGGCTCTGCGGCACGGGTTCTTCCAGTGGCTCGGTCCGACGCTACGGATCGCCGTCGACACCGAGACTGGCCAGGAATACCGCTGGGAGGATGTGATCGTTTTCGAGGAAGGTATGGACGAAGACGACCGGCGAAGGCTGCTGTCCGCCATCAAGAACACACCGCTGCTCACCGGATCGGTGTTCTTGCTTTACGGTGGCCGTGTGGTGCGACTCACCGACATCCCCCCGGGTGGCATTTGGATCCGGCTTCTGGGTTCCCGTCACGGAAAAGCCGTCTACCGCATCACCATCCAGACTCGCACCCAGGATACCTACGACCTGGCCGCCAATGTGAACAAGTCGCTGACGCCGGCGGCGGTGCAGCAAGAGTTCGACTGGCTCGTCATCTGCAGCGACCTGGACGAGCGGGAGCCCGTGGTGGAGGACTTCGGGGGCTACGTACCGGAACAGGACATCTGGACGGAGGAGTTCATACCCGGCGCCACGCTCGATCGCGAGTTGCGGCGTCTGGCAAGGCGCGCCGACCAGGGTGAGTCTTTGGCCCAGCTGTGGCCATTCCTGGCGTGGAACGCCATGAGCGCGTATGTGGATTTCTGGCAACGCACAGGCCGGCGCTGTGAGATCGCCGACCTCAGTCCTACCGACATCGTCGTGCCGACCCACGACTACCATCGTGGATCGCGAATCGTCTCTTTGTCTGTCAGGTGCGATCACGAAGGCATCCTCGCCATGCTCCAGTCGTTCAAGGAGCGGTTCGTGGACGCGGTCGAAGCACAGTACACAGACTTGAAGGGATTGGTGGGTTGGGATGTAGTACTTTCGTCGGTTCTCGAAGTACTCGGGGAGCAGGAGGGCTTGGCCAACTACGAGCAGGCGCTGCAGACAGAGCGTGGTGCGCCAGCAGAGCTTCAAGATGCTCTTCGTGAATACATAACGACGGTGAGACGCCGTGGCTTTCTGCCCATGCGCCTCTACTTCGCGGCCAAGCGCTATCGCCGCTGGGAGAGACTCAATCAGGACGCCACGCCCCAGGCACGGGCCAGCACGTTGCAAGAGCTCTACGACACCT
>JBDHAI010000014.1:0-18722 GCA_039588155.1 Gemmatimonadota bacterium
GACCGTTCTCTCGAATCATCGGCACCTCGACGCGCTCGCCGGCCCCCCAATTCACCACGGTCTTTCGGCCGTAGTCGCACATCCAATGCGAGTTGACCTCGGAGTTGTGCCGGGGCTTGGCCCGGAGAACCGCGTTCTCTTTGGTGCCCAGCCAGATGTTGCAGCCCTGAGAGCAACCGGGGCAGATGCTGGCTGTCTGATCGAGATCCCAAGCCCGAGCTTTAAACAGGAAGTCTTCGTTTACCAGAGCGCCGACCGGGCACACGTCGACGATGTTCATCGAGAACGGATGCTCGAACAGCTCGTCGGTCATCGTGTCGATGAAGCCTTTGTGGCCGCGATTAATGACCTGCAGAACGGGTTCCTTAGCGATTTCATCCATGAAGCGCACGCAGCGTGTGCAGAGCACGCAGCGGTCCGCGAAGTATACGATCTCCGGCGTCGAAGCGCACGCAGCGTGTGCAGAGCACGCAGCGGTCCGCGAAGTATACGATCTCCGGCGTCAGATGGTCGCGGCCGCGTACGGCTTTCGCTTCGACACTGCGTGTTCGCAGCTGACCGGTCTCGAACGCGTAGTCCTGCAGCTCGCACTGGCCCGCCGCATCACAGATCGGACAGTCGAGCGGGTGATTGACCAGCAGGAACTCGACCGCTGCCCGACGAGCTTTCAGCGCCTCCGGATTATCCGTCCGCACCACCATTCCTTCCAGCACCTCCTGCACGCAGGACGGCAGCGGCTTCGGGGCGCCTTGTACATCCACCAAGCACATGCGGCAGACGGCGGGTCGGCTGAGTCCCGGGTGGTAGCAATACCTGGGAATGACCACACCGATCCGCTCGGCGGCGTCGAGGATGGTGGTCCCCTGTGGGACCGCGAGCTCGTGGCCGTCAATCGTGATATTAACCGCTGTTCCGCTCTGGCTGTCCATCACCTCTAGTTCATCGCCTCCCCGCGCTCGCGATCACGCCTAACGAACCGCGCTGCAACGGCCGTCCTTGATATGAGCCATGTACTCGCCCTCGAACTTCTGTATCGAGCTGACGACCGGCACGGCAGCGCTGTCCGAGAGCGGGCAGATCGTCCGGCCGGCCATGTTTGCGCCGATGTCCAGAAGGAGCGGCAGGTCTTCCTCGCGACCATCGCCTCGCTCGATTCGCCGCAAGATATTGGCGAGCCAGGACGTACCTTCGCGGCAGTTCGTGCATTGCCCGCAGGACTCGTGTGCATAGAATTCGACCATCCGCCTGACCGCACGGACCATGCACGTCGAGTCATCCATTGCAATCAAACCGCCGGACCCCAAGAGCGATCCGGCCGCTTCGACCCCCTCGTAACTCACGTCGCAATCGATCTCAGCGGGCGTCATGATCGGGACGGACGATCCGCCAGGGATGACCGCGAGCAACGCGCGTCCTTCCGGAGGGCCGCCGCAGATATCCAGGACCAAGTCCTTGAGATTGAAATCGAGCGGAAGCTCGTAGTTGCCGGGTCGCTGGAGGTGACCGCAACAGGAAAAGAGCTTGGTCCCGGGGCGCTTCTCGGTGCCCCACTGGCGGTACCAGTCGGCCCCATGCTCGACTATGTGAGGCACCGCAGCGAGAGTCTCGACATTGTTGACTGTCGTCGGCATGTCGAATGCACCTCGCTGCGCCGGGAACGGCGGCTTTACCCGCGGCTCGGCCCGACGTCCTTCCAACGAGTTGAGCAGCCCGGTCTCCTCTCCGGCGATGTAGGCCCCGGCCCCGAGGTGAACGGTCAGCTCGAGATCGAACCCCGATCCCAGTATGTTCTTCCCTAGGTAGCCGCGCTCGTAGGCGTCGACGACGGCCTGATTAAGAACACGCACGACATCGACGAACTCCCCGCGGATGTAGATGTACGCATGCTGCGCCTGGATGGCGTAGCTGGCGAGTATGATCCCCTCGATCACCTGATGCGGTGTCCAACGCATCAGTTCCCGGTCCTTGAACGTACCTGGCTCGCTCTCATCCGCGTTACAGGCCAGATAGCGGGGCCGATCGTCCTTGGGCATGAAACTCCACTTGAGGCCCGCCGGGAAGCCCGCGCCGCCCCGTCCCCGCAGGCCGGCGTCCTTCACCACCTGCGTGACCTCATCCGGCGTCATCTCGAGGCCCTTCTTCAGCGCCGCGTAGCCACCTCGCTCAATCCAGGCATCGATGCGTACGGCGTCCTCATCTCCGAAGTGCTTCGAGAGCAACCGGGTCTCGTGAGGATGCTCGTGAGGATACGCCATGGCTCAGTTCAGCTCTTTCAGCAGGCCGGTTACGTCGGCGGCCTTCACGTTCTCGTAGACACGGTCATTCACTTGAATAACGGTGGGAAAACCGCAGGCCCCCAAGCACTCGACCTCTGCGACCGTGTACTTCCCGTCTGCGGACGTCTCGCCGAGACGGGTCTGGGTCAACTCCAACAAGCGCTCCACGACATCTTCCGCGCCGCACAGGTCGCAGCCAATGCCGATGCAAACCTGTATCAAGTACTTACCTACGGGCCGAAGCTGGTACATGGTGTAGAAGGAAGCCACCGAGCGAACGTACGCCGGTGTGAGGTCGAGCAGCTCGGCCACACGCGTCATCGTCTGCGGAGACAGCCAACCGCGCAGCGCTTGGGCCATGTTGAGCACCGGCAGAAGGGCTGCGCGCCTGTTCGGGTAACGGCTGAGGATCTTCTCGAACCGCTCCAGATACACGCCTTCGAAGAGCGGTGCGTCAGGGTCCTTCTCGGCGCTCTGCGAAGGCTGCGCGCTCACGATGGCTGGGTGCATCGAATCGCTCAACGGTCAATCTCCCCAAGCACGATGTCGATGCTGGCGTTCACAGCGATAACGTCCGCAATCAGCTCTCCTTCCACCAGAGCCGGCAGATTCGACATGTTCATGAACGATGGAGCACGGTAGCGGCAGCGCACGGGCTTGGCACCGCCGTCCGAGACGAGGTATATCCCCAGCTCGCCTTTCGAGCTCTCGAACGAAGACCACACCTCGCCCGGCGGGATCTTCAAGCCTTCCATGACCAACTTGAAATGAGCGATCATACCGTCGATCGAGTTCATTACCTGGGATTTCGGCGGTAGGATGACCCGCGGGTCGCTCACGTTGATCGGGCCGTCCGGCACCCGCTTCAGCGCCTGCTGCAGAATACGAATCGACTGCCGCATCTCTTCCATCCGACACAGGTAACGATCGTAGGTGTCGCCGTATTCCCCCACCGGCACGTCGAAATCGTAGCTCTCGTAGTCGAGATACGGATTGTCTTTGCGCACATCGTAGGGAACGCCAGACGCGCGCAGGTTCGGGCCGCACATCCCGTTGTTGATCGCGTCCGCTGCGCTCATCACCCCGACACCCTGCGTGCGGCCGATCCAGATCGAGTTCTGGGTCAGCAGCCGATCCGTCTCATCCAAAGTGCGCGGGAATGTGTCGACGAACTCACGTACCCCGTCGAGCCACCCGAGCGGCACGTCGGCCAGCATGCCGCCGATGCGCGTCGCGCTCGTCGTCATGCGGGCGCCGACGTAGGCCTCATGCAAGTTGTAGATGCGCTCGCGTTCTTGAAACGTGTAGAGGAAAGGCGTGAAGGCACCGATATCGATGGCGGTCGTGCCCACCCAGATGAGGTGCGAGAGGATTCGGTTGAGCTCGCTGCAGATCACGCGAATGACCTTGCAGCGCGGCGTGATCTCGAGACCCAAAAGCCGCTCGACCGCCTGCGCGTAGGCGATGTTGTACATCATCGGCGCCAGGTAGTCCATACGGTCGGTGAGCGGGATGTTCTGATTCCACGTCCGATACTCGCCAAGCTTCTCGAACCCGGTGTGCAGATAGCCAATATGCGGTGTGCACTTTACGATCGTCTCACCGTCGAGCTCGCAGACGATTCTCAGCACACCGTGCGTCGCCGGGTGCTGAGGCCCGATGTTGAGAATCATGTTCTTGGTGGCGATGCCGGGCACGTCGCCGGCGGCCGCAACGGTGATCCCCGGACCCAGCCGGGAGCTGTCATCACCGGCGGCCGCGGCAAGTTCGTCGTAGCTATAAACGTCCTCGAGATCCTGAGCCAACGCCCGACGCGTCTGTTCCGCCCGTGTGAACCGCCCGCGGAGCGGAAAGTCCTTACGAAGCGGATAGCCCTCTTCGTAGTTCTCCGGCATCAGAATTCGGCGTAGATCCGGGTGGCCCTCGAAGACGATGCCGAACATGTCGAAGGTCTCACGCTCCAGCCAATTCGAGGCGCGCCAGAGCTCGAACACGCTTCGCAGTTTGGGGCGATCCAGCGGAACCTCGACCTTCACGCGCAGCGGCTTGCAGCCCTTTGTGGACCAGAGTTCGTAGACCGCTTGCAGCGGACGACCGCCGCCCAGATCCAAAGCGGTCACGTCCCTGAGCATGTCGAAGCCGCTAGAGTCCCGGAGGTGCTTCAGTATTTCGAAGCTGTGGTCTGGATCTACGTGGACGACGGGCTCGCCGATGGCATCGGCCTCAATCGAACGGATCGAGCCTCCGAACCGCGAGAGGAGGTCTTTGACTTCGGCGGTCTCGGCCGCGCCCAGGTCTTTATTTTTCAAAGTCGCGCTCGACGACATCTCTTCCGCTACCTATGGCTTGCCTTGGTGCAGATCGGAGGCGGGCCCTGCAGCCCACGACCGATCCGGCGTTCTCGCAGTTGACTCTGGCTCAGCCCGACGCCCTCACTCTTTCCGGTCGCCAGGTCGGACGATTGGAGATGAACTCTCGAGGCCGCTAACCCGGTTTTGGAACGTCGAGTTACCGAACGGCTCTGCGATGAGCTCCACTTCCTCGGGCGAAAGATATTGCGTGCCAGCGTCCTCTGGATCTTCCTCGCGCGAGCGTGGATCGATGACCGACTCGCCCTTGATCTTCTCCCGGATCATCAAGAGCGCATACATAAGACCTTCGGGCCGCGGCGGGCATCCGGGCACGTAGACATCGACGGGGACGATCGTATCGATTCCCTGTGCCATGGTGTACGTATCGAAAACGCCGCCCGTCGAGGCACACGCGCCCATGCTGATGCACCACTTTGGCTGGGGCATCTGATCCCAGATTCGTCGCATGACGGGCGCCATCTTGTACGAGACGCGTCCCGCCACGATCATGACGTCGGCTTGCCTGGGTGTGTAGCCCATGCGCTCCATGCCATACCGCGCGATGTCGTACTTCGAGGCAGCCGCAGCCATCATCTCGATAGCACAGCAGGCGGTACCGAACGGCATCGGCCACAGGCTGTTGCGACGGGACCAGTTCACCAGGTCGTCCAAGCGCGCGATGACCCAGTTGCGCGGGATCTCCGTCTCGACCAGACGCCGCTCTTCGCTGGAGGTGTCCTTATTCGACTGTGACATATCGATCTTTAGCTATACCACGTCTCTGCACAGCGTGAGACGCGGGGTCAGTTCCACTCTAAAGCGCCCTTCTTCCACTCGTACACCAACCCCACGACCAGGAGTATCAAGAACACGAGGATGGCCGAAAAGCCGAACAGGCCGAGCCGCCTGAAGACCACTGCCCACGTGAATAGGATCACGACCTCCACATCGAACAGCAGGAAGAGCATCGCGACGAGGTAGTACTTGATGGCGAAGCGATCGCGGGTGTCCCCGAGGGGTGGAATCCCAGATTCGTAAGGCTGGCTCTTGACCGGAGTCGGACGATAGGTGCTGAAGATATGCGAGCCCACGACCATGAGAACAGCCACGCCGAGGCTCATGGCAAAGATCATCAGGACAGCAACGTACTCCCGCAGCATCGCCCGTCATCCCCCTGGCTCGTGATATTGGTCACGAAATCGCCGCCATAATAACACCGCCAAGTACGGTGTCAATAGAAATTCGGCAACTTGATTGGCCCCTTAACGACACTATATTCTGCCGGCCCAACCCACGCCGTTACGGTAAGTCCGACATCGGAGAGCTCATGAGCATCAAAAGCGACCGCTGGATTCGGAGAATGGCCTTGGAACACGGAATGATAGAGCCGTTCGAAGAGAAGCAAGTCCGGCAAGGCGTCATCTCCTTCGGACTCAGTTCCTACGGTTACGACATGCGCATCGCGCCGCAGTTCAGGATCTTCACCAACGTGAACAGCGCCATTGTAGACCCCAAGCAGTTCGATGAGCGCTCCTTCGTGGAGTACGACGGCGACGTTTGCATCGTCCCCCCCAATTCCTTCGCCCTAGCCAGCTCGATCGAGTATTTCCGCATACCGCGCAATGTCATGACGATCTGCGTGGGAAAGTCCACCTACGCGCGCTGCGGGATCATCACGAACGTCACGCCCTTCGAGCCCGAATGGGAGGGTCACGTCACCCTGGAGATCTCCAACACGACGCCCCTACCAGCGAAGATCTACGCCAACGAAGGGATTTCGCAGGTTCTGTTTTTCGAGTCGGACGAAGTATGCGAGGTCAGCTACGGAGACAGAAAGGGCAAGTACCAGAAACAGAAAGGGGTCACGCTGCCGCGGATCTGACTTTGCTCACTTTAGGAACGCGGTTTCAGCACCGGATCTCCAGGTCGGCCGCTCTTCCACATTGGCCACTTCAAGCCCCAGCCGGAACGCCACCCGGCCCTGCTGAACCGCGCCTCGAAGATTGAAATCGGACCGATATTCGTCGCTCGGCCGATTGTACACGTGCTCGGCATAGTGGGCCAGCACCTGTTCGCCCCAGCCGGGCATCTGCCCGATGTAATCGAGGCCGTGGCCGACCAGAACAGCCGGGACTCCAGCCCTCATGAATGTGAATTGATCCGATCGATAGATGTACCCTTGCTGAGGCGAGCGATCCGCCTCCCAGCGCATGTTCTCCGCTTCGGCTGCTCGACGAGCGGCCGACCTCAGCGTCGAAAGTTCGGCACCGAAGACGACGATGTCCTCCGTCAGCCCCCACAGGTTCACACCATCGATATTGATGTTCGCCATCGTGCGGTCCAGTGGCACGAGGGGTCGGTTCACGTAAGCTCGTGAGCCCAGCAAGCCGGGCTCCTCGGCGGTCAGGGCCAGGAAAAGCATCGAGCGGGCGGGCCTTTGGGGCAGTCGCGAGAAGGCATCGGCTAAACAGAGCAAGAGCGCCGTGCCCGAAGCGTTGTCATAGGCTCCGTTGTAGATCGAGTCGGACTCGACCGGTTCGCCGACTCCGAGATGATCGTAATGGGCGCTGAAGATAACCAGCTGGCGAGCCAACTGAGGATGACTGCCAGGCAACAAACCGGCGACGTTCACATCCGAAAAACGACGCACAACAGTCTGGATCGCGGCGGTCACGAGCATTCCCGTCGCGACGGGTCTGAAGCTTTCGGATCGCGCCGACTCCAACAACGTGGCGAAATCAAGGCCTGCCATGGCCACGACTTGCTCGGCCGCCTCTTGTCGCAGCCAACCGGCGTAGGCCAAGATCGGTCGTTCGGATGGGCCCTCCAGGTCGACCTGTTCGCCCGTCCGTACACTGAGGATCGAGTTCCAACTGGGGCCGACATCCGGCGAGTGGACCAACAGAACTCCGACCGCGCCCAGGCGCGCGGCTTCCGCGAGCTTGTACTCGACGAGCCCGTAATAGGTTGCCGTATCGCCACGAAAGCGGTCCTGCAGGTAGCGCCCCGGATCGCCCGCCAGGATCAACAGGACTTTCCCGCGGACATCTGCGCTCTTGTAGTCGTCCCAGTTGAACTCTGGCGCTCGAATTCCGTGCCCGACGAACACGAGCTCCAAAGTCGGCCTCGATACCTCAGCCGAGTCCCTCGACCAAGCGACGAACTCGGTCCCAGGCTCGGGTGTGTAGGCGGCTCCGCCCGGTGCTCTAAACCGCAAGCGCGCCTCGGAAGTCCGCGCGACGAGCGGAACGGGCTGTAGGTAGCTCGAGTCGCCGATCGCCGGGGTAAGACCTACGAGCCGGAACTGCGTCGCGATATACGCCGCCGCGAGCTCCGATCCAGCCGTGCCCGCGGCCCGGCCCTCCAACAGATCACTCGCCAGGAAGCGGAGGTGCGCATCCAACGCTTGAGGGGTGATGGCCCCTGCACCCACAGATAGATCATCCTCCCCGCACGCGATGAGCCAGACGGCGAGGCACAGACATCCTGCGACTACTTTCGACCCGATGCTCACTTCTTTTCTTCCTCGCTGGCTAACGTCACCAAGTAACGACCGTCTGCTGGATCGTACTCGCCGAGCACGACCAGCGATCCGTAGCCGATCTCTTCGTTCACCGTCTTGCACAACACCATGTGCAACGTCTCGTCGTCGCCCATCACTTGGGCGCGGCCCGCCCGGTACTCGGGGCTGACCATCCGACTCACCACACGACCCTTATGGCCGCTCAGACCCGGTGACCCCCACCCGACGGCTTTGATCTCCGGAAAATTGCGCTCGAACAACCGGCCCAGCCAGCGAGTCACGCCTCCAGCAATTACCAGCGTTAGGACGAGCCCGAGAACAAACCCGCGCTCCTGATACTCCGGCCAGTAATCGTGAAGCGCCCCGTTCAGGGTCAGGCCAACCACCCCAAAGACCAGCGCGAAGATACGCAACAGTGACCGTCCGGAAACGCGGCCAATGCCGAGCCAACCCGCCAACCGTCCGCCCGCCTGATCGAGCACACCCAGCCGGAGCAGGGACGCCAAGCCGAGCGCGACCCCGACCACGTAGGGCCAATTGTACCACTGCATCAGAAAGGTGAGGTAAGTCAAATCGCTTAGCTGCAGCTGGGCCGTCGGCCTTCCGGTGATGAATGAGACAGTCGCTGTAACATTCGGGATGGCACAGAGTTAGGCAAGGTTACCTAAGGCTGCGCCACCCCGGGTTGGCGGAAAGAAAGCGCGCGACCAGCCCCTCGGTTTACATGAGTTCCTTCAGCTTAGCTATGGTGCCGCGCACGTGCTCGGCCGACTTCTCCAAAGCGGCGCGCTCCTCTTTCGTCAGCTCGACCTCGATGATCTCCTCCACTCCAGCGCTGCCCAGCTTGCAGGGAACGCCGAGGTAGGTGTCGCTGATGCCGTACTGGCCTTCCATCCAGGCCGCGCACGGGAGGATGCGCTTCTTGTCGAAGACGATGGCCTCGACCATCTGAGCTACGGCGGCCGAGGGTGCGTAGTAGGCGCTTCCCTCTTTGAGGTAAGCGACGATCTCGGCTCCGCCCTTGCGAGTACGCTCGATTAGCGCCTCGATCTCGCTGTCAGGGAGGAACTGTCTGAGCGGGATCCCGCTGATGGTTGTGTAGCTCACCAGTGGCACCATGGTGTCGCCATGACCACCCAGAACCAGCGCCTGAATATCCTCGACGCTGACGCCCAAGCGTTCGGCGATGAACGTTCGGTAGCGGGCGGTATCCAGCACGCCGGCCATTCCGAAAACTCGGCCGGCTGGGAATCCGGTCGCTTCCTTGGCGACATAGGTCATGACGTCGAGTGGATTCGAGACGACGATAACGATGGCCTTGGGACAGGACTTCTTGACCTCTTGGGAGACGCTGCGGACGATGCCGGCATTCGTCGCGAGCAGGTCGTCCCGGCTCATCCCGGGCTTGCGTGGAATGCCCGCGGTGATGACGACAATATCGCTGCCCGCTGCCTCATCGTAGCTGTTGGCACCTATCACTCGGGTGTCGAAGCCCATGACCGGGCCCGACTCATAAAGATCGAGGGCTTTCCCTTGGGGAATGCCCTCGAGGATGTCGACGAGCACGACCTGCCTGGCGACTTGCATCTCGGCCAAGCGGAGGGTCTGTGTCGCACCGACATGCCCTGCACCGACCACGGTAATCTTGCTGAGCATACGGCATTCCCTATCCCCCGCCTCAGCCCGGGAACGACCGTTCGAAGCACGAGCACTCCGGCAACCAGAGAGATGCGAGCCGCTAGCCGGACCTCTGCGGGCGTATCTGTGAAGGGGCTAGAAACCGAAGGACTTTGCGGTACGAAGCTAGGGCAGGAAATGTGCCCAAGCAAGTGATTAACGGGGTTGATCGAGCAGAGGGCGGCCCGAAGCGTGATTACGCTTCCGGCACCTGAGGTTCCGTCCCCTCAACCCAGCTATCTTCACCGTCGGCGTATCGCTCTCGTTTCCAAATCGGCACCTCACGCTTGAGGCGTTCGATGACCTCACGGGACGCATTGTACGCAGCATCGCGGTGCGGAGCGGACACGGCGATCGCGACGCTGATCTCTCCCACCGAGAGCTCTCCGATTCGGTGCACGATGGCGATATCCCCGATATCGAATTGTGTGGCCACGGCTGAGCAGATCTCGCGGAGTTTTTCGGTGGCCATCTCCGCGTAAGCTTCGTACTTGAGGCTGACTACGGACCGGCCGGCGTCGTGATCCCTGACGACCCCGGTGAAAAGAAGCACCGCGCCATCGGAGTTCTTGCGCACACGATTCGCGAGCGCTGCAGCATCGATCGAATCAGTGGTGATTCGGCAGTCCATCAGCCACCGGCGACCGGAGGTATGAAGGCCACCTCATCGCCTTCCTCGAGCACAGTGTTGAGCGGGGCATACTCCTGGTTCACCGCCACGGCCGGTGAGCCAGGGAGCGCTTCGGCTCCTCTCTGTTCGCGCAAGTAGGCGATGAGAAACGTTACGGAAGATCCGACGGGTAGCTCGAGATCCAACTCACTCGCTCCCAGTCGGTCGCGATAGGCAGCGAACAACAGGACGCGGACGTGCACCTTTTCGACAGGTGCTTGACCCTCGGACAGCGCGGAGACCTTGGCGACCAACTCTCGTTTCGTCGCTCAGGCCTCGGACACCGAGGCCTCGGACTCGAGCAGCAGCAGAAACTTCCCGATGGAGGGGTGGTACCGCAGGGTCGAGCAACGTACCCGCGTCTGTGCGCCATCTTGGTCTGCAGCGATCGCCAGATGGCCGCGAAAGGTCTCGAAGCGAGCGAAGCCGTGGCCCTCCTCTACTATGGTACCGGAGTAGCCGGACTGCGAGCTGGTGAAGTAGTCCTTCGCCAGATCGATTACGGTGTCTGGTGACAGGGTGACCAGAGACTCTCTTGTCATCTGTGCTTACCTTCTCTCTTCATCGACCGGTCAAGCCCGGCCTGGCGGGGGAAGAAAGGTGCTCAGCCCGGGTACGACTCTACAGGGGTCTCCTCAAGCTCACCCGCGACCTGTGCCCTGAAGTTCTTCGAGGGCTTGAACACCGGGACTGCACGTGCCTCTACCCGAACCGGCTCACCCGTTCGCGGGTTCCGAGCTACGCGGGCGCGCCTGTTGCGCACCTTGAACGTGCCGAAGCCTCGAATTTCGATATGGTGTCCTTCGGCCAGAGCTTGCCGGATGGCGTTGAGAAAACCATCCACAACTGCCGCGCAGTCTTTCTTGGTGATCCCAGGTCCGATAGCCTGTGCGACCTGTTCGACCAAATCGGCTTTGGTCATTCCTTCCTCCAGCAGTCGGTCAGGGTCAAACGACCCAACGGAAAGGATAGTGCCGCGTGGCTAAAGCCACCAGCGGCAGCTACTTGAGTTGATACAGCAACCGCGGTCCTTGTCTGAACCCGCCTTCGGAGAAGATCTCTGTTAGGGACGCCGCGGTGCCGTCCCCACTTCCACTCCAGCGGGCTAATGAACTCAGCAGGTCGAGCCACGTCACGCGGCGCTCTTGGCGTTGCACGGTTCGCGGCTCCGGCCCGAGTCCAGCCATCTCCCCAGCCATCGCGATGGCATCGCTGATGTTGCCCTCCCCATCGACCAGCCCGTACTCAATCGCCAACTTGCCCGACAGCACACGTCCATCTGCGACTCTGGACACCGAGTCGAGTGACATCTCGCGCTCCTGCGCGATCGCAGCGAGGAACTGGCCGTACACGTCATCTATGACTTCCTGAAGCAGCGCCCGCTCCTCATCGGTCACCTCTCGGTACGGCGACCCGATGTCCTTATGCTCGGCGCTTTTGATGACCTCGAACCGTAGGCCGACCTTGTCGAGGAGTTCCTGCACGTTGGGAAACTCCATGATCACTCCAATCGAGCCGACGAGCGAGCCGGGCATCGCCAGTATCGTGTCGGCACCGAGGGCGGCATAGTAAGCACCCGAAGCACCGACCGAGCCAATCGCGGCCACGACGGGGTACCCATCGTCCCGCGCTTTGGCCAGCTCCCGGTATAGGCTCTGCGACGGCGCGACTTCCCCGCCCGGCGAGTCGATCAGCAGTACGAACCCTCTCACCGAGCCGTCCTTGCGGTAATCCCGCAACTCGCCCAGCACCCGATGGTTCTGTGTGATCACTCCCCGCAGTGGCAGAACGGCGATACGGTCACGCGTCAGCACCGTTACGCCATCGCGCGGGGACGCTGTGTAGACCACCAGGACCAAACCGGCCCCGAACACCGCAACCACCCCGGCGACAGCCAGGACAACCCACCATGCACGGGGACTCTTCGTTCGAGCTTCCATTACCTGGAACCGGCACGCTCGCGTGCCGTTTAGGGATTAGAAACGGGGAGGAGGTGGGGGCGTAAGTTATGTAATCAGAACGAGTAAGTCAAGTTCGCCCCCGGGCCTCGGCCCCGCTCGAGCCATCGGCGCCGGCGTCTCGAGAAAGGGCCCGCCCGCGTCGAAAAGACGGTGCGCTGAAGCGAGCGACATCGGCGGCCGGGCTTCGGCGTTTATTCGCTGCGCGAGCCGGATCGTGCAGTCCCCCGCTCCCGCATCAGGGCCACGAACTCCTCGAAGAGATAGCGGCTATCGTGGGGGCCCGGGGCGGATTCGGGGTGATACTGCACCGCGAATATGGGCAGTTCACGGTGGCGAACGCCCTCGAGCGTCCCATCGTTCAGGTTCACGTGGGTGGCCAGAAGATCCGGAGCCCCCGGCACGCTGTCGCCGTCGGCCCGCACGGCGAACCCGTGATTCTGTGACGTGATCTCGACTCGCCGGTTCGAGAGATTTTGGACCGGGTGATTACCGCCCCGATGTCCGTACAGAAGCTTGAACGTCTCGGCACCGAATCCGAGTGACGCGAGTTGGTGTCCCAGACAGATGCCGAACGTCGCGATCTCCTCCGCTGCCAATCTCGCGACCAGTTCTCGCACGCCCGGCACCGCCGCCGGGTCTCCGGGCCCGTTCGAAAGGAAGACACCGTCAGGCTCGTCGGCCAAGACTCGCTCGGCCGGCGTAGTGGACGGGTATACGGTCAGGTCGCAACCGAGACGGGCGAGCAACTCTAAGCTCCGCCGCTTGACGCCGAAATCGTAGACCGCTACTCGAAAGTCCTTCGATCCCTCAGCAGGCCAGGCATACGGCTCCCTCGTGCTGACGACTTGGGTGAGATCGAGGCCGTCCATACGCGGATGTAGATGCACTTGGGCCAAGATCTCCTCGACCCCCAACTCCTCGGGCCCGATCGCTGCGCGCATGGCGCCTTCCGACCGTATGTGCCGTGTCAGCTTGCGAGTGTCGACACCCTCGATGCAAGCGATGCCATGGTGGTTTAGATAGCTCTCGAGTCCTTCCTCTGCCCGCCAGTTGCTATAACTCGGACTCAGCTCTCGCACCACGAACCCGGCGACCCATGGACGGCTCGCCTCGTTGTCTGCGGAGGTCACGCCGTAGTTGCCGATGAGCGGAGCTGTCATCGTCACGATCTGGCCGGCGTAGGACGGGTCGGTCAGTATCTCTTGGTAACCACACAGGCTCGTATTGAAGACGACTTCTCCGAGGGACACGACGCCTTCGCGACCGGCGAGTCGTCCCTTGAAGACGCTGCCGTCCTCGAGGACGAGGAGTCCACGTCGCCTCGTTTGTACGGTCGAGTTACCTTCAGATACCATGAGTCTACCTGCGTCCAGCGGTCTGGTTTACGTCCACGCCGATGAATCCTGTCTCGGCAATCAGTTCATCGATCGGCTCAATCCAGGCGGCGCCGCAGGTCTGATCGAAGTCTTCGACGAGCGGCGCGGCTGGACGCGCCGCGATTATTTCGTCTTCGAACCCGACACTACCAACCAGCGCATGGCCCTGCGCAGCGCCAGCGAGGGTCTGAACGCACTGAAAAGGTCCTGCAACGTCATCTTCTATTCGGACAGCAACTATCTGATCCAGGGCATGAAGGTTTGGGTTCATGGCTGGGCCAAGCGTGGCTGGAAGCGAAAAGGCGGGCGCATTGAGAATCTCGACCGCTGGATCGCGCTGCTCAACGCCGCCCTCGGTCACAACGTCGAATGGCGATGGGTGCGCGGACACGCCGGCCACCCCAAGAACGAGTACGCCAACAAGCTGGCCATCGACGCGGCACGCGGTTGCAAGAGCTCCTCCGGGCTTATCGACTCCGGCTTCGATGAGTGGATCGCCACGCAGCAGGAGCTCGATCGCTTCACGGACTTCCTCGACCTCCCACCGCAGGAGCCGTTCCAACCCGATCCACGACCCCCCCCGCCGCCCGCCTAAAGAAGGGTCGCAAAAGAAAAGCCCGGCGAGGCCGGGCCATTCTGGGCTGCGGAATCAGTTTCCTCCGTCCTTTGGGGGCGTCCCCTCCTTCTCGCCCCCCTCCGACTCGCCGCTCTCCGTGCCTTGCAGGTTCAGGCCCTCGAGCGAACCCTCTTGCTCGCGATCGAGCAGCGAGGACGGGGCTTCCTGAGTCACGGGGGCCTGCAGCTGGCCCTCCAGAATCGAGGCCGGTGCCCGCGTGCGCGCGGACACAATGGCAAGCACGAGGGCGAGCGCCATGAAGGCCCCGCCAAGCGTCCAGCTCGCCTTGGTCAGCAGTGTCGCAGCCTGCCGCCCGCCCAGAAAACTGTCGGTGGATGAAGAGGCACCACCGAACTCGGCGGCCAGGCCACTGCCCTTCCCCGACTGTAGCAACACCACCACGATCAGGAGAAGAGCGTCGATGACCAGCAGCATCAATACAAAACCGTACACAACAGCACCTGCTATTCAGCTAAACGTAGACTGCTCACCTTATCGCGCTAACCGCCGAAGATATAGGAATTTCAGGAAACCTGTCAACGTTACCCGGCCAGACAGATCTGGGCGAAGCCACCCGGGTCGAGGCTCGCGCCTCCAACCAGGGCGCCATCGATCTCGGGGGAGGCCAGCAATTCCCCAATGTTCCCCGTCTTCACGCTTCCGCCGTAGATAACGGCCATGCGGCGGGCCTGCTCACCGACCCGCCGGGTCAGAAGACGGCGAATCAGCGCGTGCACTTCGTTGGCGTCGTCTGGGCTCGCGGTGCGCCCCGTGCCGATGGCCCAGACGGGTTCGTAGGCAACGACAACCTCCACCACCTGGCCCGCGTCCAGCCGACTCAGCCCAGCGTCGAACTGTCTAGTCACGACCGCTTCGACCTGGCCACGATCTCTCTCCTCCAACTGCTCACCGACGCAGAGGACCGGCGTCAACTCCGCCGCCATGATGGCCGCTACCTTCAGCGAGACGTCGTCGTCCGAGTCACCGAAAACATGGCGGCGCTCCGAATGGCCAGCGAGCACGAACTCAGCGCCGGCGTCCTTCGCTATGGGAGCCGACAGCGAACCTGTATACGCACCCGAGTTCTCCCAATGGACGTCCTGCAGTCCGAGCATGATGTCGCTACGGTTCGTTGTCGCCGCTTTGAACTCGGCCAGTGACAGCGCCGGCGGAAAGAACACGACCGTGCGATCGTCCCGCGAGGGGTAAGACTCGAGAAAAGCTCCAACGAACTCACGCGTGGCCGTGGGGCCGTGGTTCATTTTCCAGTTGCCGCCGAAGAACGGCTTGAGGATGCTCACAGTGCCCCCTTGTCCGTGAGGGCCGCTACGCCCGGTAATTCCTTACCGGCGAGGAACTCGAGTGTCGCACCTCCACCCGTCGACACATGCGTCATGCGGTCCACAAGACTCAACTCCGCAACTGCGGCTGCGGAATCGCCGCCGCCCACGACGCTGGTCGCACCTGCGTCAGTGGCCTCGGCCACCGCTTCCGCCACAACGCGGGTCCCCTCTGCAAATGCCTCTTGCTCGAACACGCCAACCGGTCCGTTCCAGAGCACGGTCCGCGCACTCCTAACCAACTTGGCGAACGTCTTCGCGCTCTCGGGCCCGACGTCCAGGAGCATCTGGTCGGCGGGGAGCTTGCCAACGTCAACGACGTGCGCTTCGCCGCCCTGCTCGATCGAGGGGGCGACCACGGCATCGCTGGGAAGGACGAGGGTATCGCCGGCCCGCTGGATCAAGTCCGACGCAAGCGCGACCAGGTCCTCCTCGACGAGTGACTTGCCGGTCTCCAATCCCATAGCGCGGAAGAAGGTGCAGGCCATCGCACCGCCGACGCAGAGGCGATCGACCTGATTCAAGAGATTCTCGATCAGATCGATCTTGCCGCTGACCTTCGCGCCACCCAGGATCGCTACGAACGGTCGCCCGGGCTTCGCCAACAGGCCACCCAAGTACTCTAACTCTCGTTCCATCAGCAGTCCGGCGACCGCGGGCTGCAGATGATGGGCTACGCCCTCGGTCGAGGCATGCGCCCGGTGAGCGGTCCCGAAAGCGTCGTTCACGTAGAAGTCTCCCAGCGCCGCCAACTGAACGGCCATCGATGGATCGTTCTTCGTCTCCCGGGCATCGAAGCGAGTGTTCTCCAGCAACAGCACACCTCCCGGCCGCACCGCCTCGCTCGCCTTTAGCGCCTCTGCCGTCGTGGTGCTGGCCACGAACGTCACCCTTTCGCCAAGCAGCTGGCCCAACCGCTCTGCGACCGGAGCGAGCGAGTACTCGGGCATGACCTCTCCTTTGGGCCGACCCAGGTGCGACAGGAGTACGACGCGGGCATCGCGATCGCGCAGGTGAGCCAAGGTGGGCAGCGTCGCGCGAATGCGGGCGTCATCTGTAACCTGACCGTTCTCATCGAGCGGCACGTTGTAGTCGACCCGCATGAGTGCTCGCTTGCCGCGGACCTGAGCGCCACTCAGTTCGCGAATGTTCATCTTGTCGAGCATCGGCTACCTCGTCTCCTACAGACGCTCGCCGAGGAAATTACCCAGGTCGACGCAGCGACAGGAGTAACCCCACTCGTTGTCGTACCAAGACAGAATCTTCACGAAATTGCCGTCGATCACGTTCGTCGAGAGCCCATCGACGATCGAGCTCGCCGGGTTGCCCACGTAATCCACGGATACCAGGGGCTCATCGCTGTAGTCGAGTATCCCCTTCATCTTGCCGGAGGCGTACTTGCTAAAGGCCTGGTTGACCTCGTCGGTACTCGGCGTCTGCTCGAGCACCGCTGCCAGGTCCGTCACCGATACGTTCGGCGTGGGCACGCGGATCGCCAACCCGTCGATCTTGCCCTTGACTTCCGGTATCACTACCCCCGTGGCCTTGGCCGCTCCGGTCGTAGTCGGGATCATCGAAACTGCCGCTGCCCGGGCACGACGCAGGTCTTTGTGCGGGAGGTCGAGCAACTGCTGATCGTTGGTGTAGCTGTGAATCGTAGTCATGAGACCGCGGCGGAACCCGAACTCCTCGAGCAGGACCTTGACCACCGGCGCCAGACAGTTGGTCGTGCAACTCGCGTTCGAGATGATATGGTGAGCGGCAGCGTCATACGTGTCTTCGTTTACGCCGAGGCAGATCGAGATGTCCTCGTTTTTTGCCGGAGCCGTAATGACGACCTTCTTGGCGCCCGCGCTGAGGTGCTTGCCCGCATCCTCGCGTGACCTGAACAGGCCAGTCGACTCGAACACGATGTCGACCCCAAGGTCCTTCCACGGCAATTTCGCCGGGTCGCGTTCGGAGAGCACCAGCATGTCATCGCCGTCGATCACCAAACGGTCTTCTTTCGCCTCGACCTTGCCCGGGTAGATCCGGTGCACGGAATCGTAGCGAAACAAATGGGCCAGTGTCTTTGTGTCCGTGAGATCATTCACCGCGATGAAATCCAGACCCTTGCCGCGGCCGTCTTTCTTGGCCGCACGCACGATCATCCGGCCGATACGGCCGAACCCGTTAATACCTATCCGAACCGCCATTGCTCTCTGTCCTCCGTGACTCTATGCCGTCGATGTAATGATGTGAGGGGCTAAAGGGACTGTACATTAGGGCAACGAGCGTGCTACCGAAAGAGTCTCAGGCGGGGGGAGGCGCGAGTCACGCGCACAACCGGCCCAGCGCGGCTGGCCGCGACGGCTCCGCCGAGGCTAGCTGTAGCGCAGCTCGCGCCGCGCACGAGCAAAGGTCACTACGCTCACCGCTCGGGCTCCACTCGAGCACAGCGCCCGCACGCAATCCTGGGCCGTGGCTGCGGTGGTGAGCACGTCGTCCACGAGCAACAAATGCCTGCCCTCGATGTCGACGCGTCCCTCGACCGGCACGCCGAACGAGCCCGCCACGTTGGTCAGCCGCTCGCGCGGCGCGAGATGCGTCTGGCGCTGGGTATGCCGGCGCCGGTTCAGCACATCGCTCAGCAAAGGCAAACCCCTCCGGCGGGCAACCCCTCGAGCCGGCACCGGAACCACCAGGCTCAGTTCCGCCTCCACGCTCCGCGAGAAACTCGCCTCCGCCATCTGCGCGCCCATTTCGAGGCCAAGCGAGTCCCAGCCGCCGTACTTGAGGCCATGAACGAGAGCGGCAGCAACACCCTCCATAACGAAGGGTGCTCGAGCTTCGCACAGATAGGGCGGCCAATCCGCGCATTCGATGCAAGCCCGGGCCGAGCGAGCCACTCCGATGTCCGGCAGTGCGATTCCACAACGGCCGCATCTGGGGT
>JBDHAI010000015.1:0-17243 GCA_039588155.1 Gemmatimonadota bacterium
TGGTATAGCTATACCTGGAAGCTGTGATGGAAGAGAAGACAAGGACAAAGGGTCGCATTCTCTGGGTCGATGACGAGGTCGATCTCCTCCTACCTCACCGCCTGGTACTTGAACAGCGCGGATACATGGTGGACACACTTCCGAATGGCGATGACGCGCTCAGCCAGCTGCGTCGTTTCAGCTACGATCTTGTGCTGCTGGATCAGGAGATGCCCGGTCGGACCGGGACCGAGATGCTGCGTGAGATTCGGGTTGTTGATCCGCGCATCGCCGTTGTGATGGTGACGAAGAGCGAGGAAGACACAACTCTGACCGAGGCGATCTCTCGCCGCGTTGACGACTATATCGTGAAGCCCACGAGTCCCCGCCAGGTGGCATCTGTGGTGACCCGAATTCTCGAAGGTCCCGGTCTGCGGCACGAGCAGCTGGCTCGCGATTTTGTGCGGGCCTACGCCGAAATGCAGAATCGAATAGACCATGCCCGTGACTGGCGCGAGTGGTCGGAGCTCTATTCCGATCTGGTCGATTGGGAATTGCGGCTGAGCACCGCAGAGGAGCTGGGCCTCCTCGACTCGTTGCGGACGTTGATGAGCGATGCTACCCGGCAGTTCACCGACTTTATGGTGGAGTCTTACGCCGACTGGGTTAAGCCGGGGTGTGACAATCGTCCGTTTTTGTCTGTAGATGTAGTTCCGCACTTCTTCTTGCCACTGCTGACCCGCAATGAGCCGGCGGTACTGGTCGTCGTCGACTGCCTGCGCTTGGATCAGTGGCGGTCGCTGCACGCGCTTATCGAGGACGAGTTTGAGATCGAGGAAGATCTCTACTACTCGATTCTCCCCACGGCGACACCGTACGCGCGCAACGCCATATTCGGCGGCATCTTTCCCGACGAACTCGAGAAAGAGCGGCCGGGTTGGCCGGGTTCCTACGAGGACAAAGGTCTGAACTCGTTCGAAAACGAGCTATTCGCCGAGCAGGTGGCGCGACTGACGGGCTCGACCGTCGCCACTCACTATGAGAAAGTGCACACGGCGGCCGACGGCGAGGCCATGCTCAGGCGGTTACCCGCTTTGCTCGAGGAACCCCGGGCCATCGCCATCGTGTTCAACTTCGTCGACTTGTTGACGCACGGCCGAGGAGAGTCGCAGCTGCTTTTCGAGATGGCTCGCGATGCCGAGGCGCTTCGCCGCCTCACGACGACATGGTACGAGGGGTCCGATCTACGGAAGGCCTTGCGCATCATCAGGTCTCGGGGAATTCGCGTGCTTCTGACTACGGACCATGGATCCGTCCATTGTCATCGCCCAACGACGGTGTTCGCCAAGAGAGATGCGACGCCGAGCCTGCGCTACAAGTGCGGCGATGACCTGCGAGCGGAAACACCGTCGACGGCGCTCATGGTCAAAGATGGCCTGACGATTCGTCTGCCGCCCGGCGGACTGAAGACGAACTACCTTCTGGCTCGTGAGGACTATTTCTTCGTCTATCCCACCAAGCTCCGGGAGTATCAGTCCCGCTATCGGGACAGCTTCCTGCACGGCGGAATCAGTCCCGACGAAGTGATTCTGCCCGTGGCCCTGTTGAAGCCGCGCGGTGAGGCCCGGTGAACCACTACAGAAGACTGCTCGGTTACCTGAGGCCTTATCGGGCGATCTTCCTGATCAGCCTCGTGTGTATGACGGTAGGCTCGCTTCTGGATGGGTTCACGATGGTGCTGCTCATCCCGTTCCTCCGCTCGCTGTTTGGGGAAGCCTCGCTGCTGCCGGCCGGGGGCGTACTGATCGATCGGCTACTCGAAGCGACGGTGGGTCCTCTGATCAATCAGGCAGACCCGAGCGTGGCGTTGCGTAATATCGTGGTGCTCGTAATGGCCGGCCTGCTGTTGAAGAACGCGTTCTTCTATACGGCGGAGGCGCTGGGCGTGAAGGTGCGTGAGGGAATCGTGGCCGACATGCGCAGCCGGTTGTATGGCCACCTGCTGAGGCTGCCGCTGGGGTTCTTCGACCGCCAGAAAGCCGGTCAACTATTGGCTCGAGTGTTCACCGATACGGCCCAGACCAAGGAGCTCATCACCTACACCGTCGCGGACGTCCTCAAGCATGGTGTGTCGCTGTTGGCCTTCTTGGCCATGTTGCTGCTGATTTCATGGAAGCTGACGCTGCTCGTCCTGATCGTCGTTCCGCTTTTTCTGGGTTTCATCAAGCCCATGCTCGGCCGGCTTCGCCGCGGCTTTCGGAAGGCTTATGACGCACAGGGCGAGCTCACCAGCATGCTCCAGGAGACGGCCTCGGGCACCCGACTGGTCAAGGCGTACGGGGCCGAGGGCTACGAGCAAGAGCGCTTTCGACAGACGAACCGGACGTTTTACAAGAGCTATGTGCGGACCGAGCGCCTGCGCCTCATCAGCTCGCCGCTATCGGAGGTTCTGGGCAGCTTTGTCACTCTGATCCTGGTTTGGGTCGGGGCGCAGTTCGTGTTCAGCGGTGAGATGACGGCGGAAGCCTTCTTGACGTTCCTGACGATCTCGCTGCGTGTGCAGTCGCCGATCAAGGCACTGACCACGCTTCCGGCGCGGGCCCAGGCGGCCTTGGCTGCGGCGGATCGGTTCTTCGAGATACTCGATAGCGCCGTGGAGGCGGACAGCGGTCGAGGCGTGCGGATCGAGCGCTTCGAAAAGGGCGTTGCTTACGAGGATGTGTACTTCGCTTACGACGGCGAGGACCAGGTGCTCGAGGGGGTCAGTTTCGAGGTGAAGCGGGGCGAGGTCGTGGCTCTGGTCGGACCCTCGGGTGCCGGCAAGAGTACGGTGGTGGATCTGCTGCCCCGGTTCTACGAACCCCAGCGTGGGCGGATCACGATCGACGGGATCGATGTTGCAGAGTTGGAGCTTGACTCACTGCGCGACTTACTGGGCGTGGTTTCGCAGGAGACGGTCATCTTCCACGACACGGTTCGTGCCAATATCGCCTATGGCGCTGTCGATCGATACAGCCAGGAGGAGATCGAGGCCGCTGCCCAGACGGCCAATGCCCACGGATTCATCGAGCAGCTCCCGGAAGGATACGATACCGTGCTGGGCGATCGGGGCGTCCGTCTATCCGGAGGCCAGCGTCAACGCATCGCCATTGCCCGTGCCATTCTGCGTGACCCGCCACTGCTGATTTTCGATGAAGCCACGTCGTCCCTCGACACCGAGTCGGAGCGTCTCGTCCAACAAGCCATCGACCGGTTGCTGGCCAATCGTACGGTGATCGTTATAGCTCATCGCCTGTCGACCGTTCAGGGGGCGCATCGAATCGTCGTCTTCGACGACGGTCGGATCGTAGAGCTCGGTCGCCATGAGGAGTTGTTGGCACGGAACGGAGTCTACCGGCGCCTCCACGATCTGCAATTCAACCAGCTCGAGGACTCCGCGGCCCGCGGGGGAGTAACGGTTCGCTGAGACGACTGCGCCATCTTCTCGAGTACGGACTCGCACGTTTTTTGTTCGGCGCGCTGGCTTTGAGTCCGCCGGGCGTGGGAGAACGGTTGGGCCAGGCGCTCGGCGAGCTGGCGCATCGCTTGGGTTGGCGGACTCGGGTCGTCGAAGAGCAGATCGGCCGCGCCTACCCCGACCGGGATGAAGAGTGGGTCCAGCAAACAGCGAAGGCCTGCTACCGGCATCTGGGCCGAGAGTGGCTGACGGTTCCATACTTCACGCGTCGTGGGCTCGAAGAGGTTCGCCGTCGCCTGGTCGAGTTCGAGGGGCGCGAGGTGTTGGCCGCCGCCTACGAAGAGGGCCGAGGGGTCGTGATCGTGACGGGCCATCTCGGCAACTGGGAGCTGGCCGGGTCGGCGTTGGCGGCGTTCGGCTACCCGGTCGACGCGGTGATGCAGGGGATGATGAACCCTTATATCGGCGGTTTCATACGCGATGTTCGACAGCGAAATGGTATGGGTCTGATCGATCGGGCGCTCGCCTGGGATCGGCTGAGAGAGAGCCTGGCGGCCAAGCGGTTGCTCGCGTTCGTCGCTGACCAGGATGCCAGGGAAAAAGGTGTGTTCGTACCTTTCTTCGGCAGGCCGGCCTCCACCAACCGAGCTCCCGCCCTTCTGGCACTTCGGGCCGGGGCGCCCTTCCTCGTTGGCGGGGCGCAACGAGTGGGTCCGCGGGAGTACCACGGCTGGATGGTTCGAATCGATCCACCCGACGGTGTGGAGGTCGGAGAGCAGGTCTACGACATGACGAAGCGGTGGGTGGAGGAGCTCGAGAGGCGTGTACGGCTTTACCCAGAGCAGTACTTCTGGCATCATAAGCGCTGGAAGTCCATTCCGCCGGGAACTGAACCGGTGGGTGTTGGTACTAGAGATAGGGACTGGAACGAATAGCTGCCCGGTGGGCACGTCCGCCGGGTGTAAAACGGGATTCTCGATCGGGCTGTGATCTACATCTGCATTCCTACGCACAACGAGGAGCGCACCGTGGGTGTGCTTCTCTGGAAGATCCGCGAAGTGATGGCGGACTTTCGGCGTGACTACATAGTCCTTTTGCTCGATGACGCGTCTACGGACCGGACCGCCGAGGTCGTCGAGCCCTACACTCAGGTGCTTCCCCTCGAGATCCTCCAAAACGACAGGCGGAAAGGTCACGGAGCCTCCCTCGAGATCTTGCTGAAGGATGCGGTCGCCCGATCCTCTTACCCGCGCCGCGATATGGTGGTGACCCTACAGGCGGATTTCACCGAGGAACCCCTGTCGATACCGACTATGGTCAAGCGGGTGGAGGGGGGAGCCGACTTGGTGGTGGCGGCCCAGCAGCCCAACGGCAAGTCGGTTCCGAGGGCTGTTCGCTGGGTGCGCCGCGGCTTGCCTTGGCTCGAGCGCAAGTACCAGTTCCCGGAGGAAGTGAGCGATCCTATATCCGGGTTGCGAGCCTACCGGGTGGGCCTGCTCAAGAAGGCGCTGCGTGAGAACGATGACAGCCGGCTGCTGAGGCGCGACGGGTGGGCCGCCAGCCTGGAGCTGTTGTTGGCGGTAGCACCGCACACTCGGCGTGTGGAGGAGATGCGTTCCGACATGCGCTACGATCGACGCGCGAGGCCCAGCCGGCAGTCGGTATGGCGAGCTGCCCGCGACTACGTGAGCTTATTGAGGGGACGATGAGAGGGATGGTAGTCTTCGCGCTCGTATTTCTCGTAGCGGCAGCGCAGGTGCTTGCGCAGGACGTGTCCTCTCCGCCGGCTGATCGGGTGGACGCTTTGACGGAGGTGCCCTTTGGGGTGGGTGAGCGTTTCGACTACCGAGTCAAGTTTGGTCCATTGAAGGTCGGTCAGGCGTTCATGCAGGTTGAGGGGATCGACACGGTCGCCGGGCACGCTACCTATCATCTGCAGTCTCGGATCAGCGGGTCCGTTCCATTCTACAAGCTCGATGACAAGCAAGAGTCGTGGCTCGACGTTCAATCACTGTCGAGTCGGCGCTACGTTCAGGACTCGAAGCAAGGTAGTTACGAGCGCTACCGCGTCTATGACTTCGATCTCGATGGTAGGGTCTATCATCGTAACGACGGCGAGAGCGATTCGATTCCGAGCTGTGCACTGGACGATGCCTCTTTCGTTTACTTTGTACGGACCATCCCACTCGAGGTCGGTGAAACCTACGAGTGGAATCGCTACTTTCTGTGGGATCGCAATCCAGTAATCATCAAAGTGCTACGGCGTGAAAAGATCAAGGTGCCCGCAGGCGAATTCGAGACGATCGTGGTACGACCGATCATTAAGACGAAGGGGATCTTCTCGGAGGGCGGCGAAGCGGAAATCTACATCACCGAGGATGAAAGACGTATGCCCGTAAAGCTGGTGACGAAACTCAAGGTGGGCTCGGTAATATTGGATCTCGCCGAGTTCACACTCGGGGAAAGACTCACCCCACAGATGCTGGGGCAGCTTTAGAACACCACCGAAACCGCCCGCTCAAGGTCCGCTCCTCCACTCTTCCTGGAAAAACTGCGACATCAAGCGCGAAGTTGCCTCCGGATGGCTCACCATGGGAAGGTGGCGAGCCTTGGGTACTACTTCGATTCGTCCGCTCGGGAGCCTTTCTGCGATCTTCTTGCCGCTGGCGAGCGGCGTCAGGCTATCCCGCTCGCCCCAGATCACGAGGGTCGGAGTTCTGATTCGCGTTAACGCGGGACGTATGTCGTAGAGTCCCAAGAGCCGAGCGCCCGCACGCATGTTGCGGGGTCCTGACCTGCCCAGGTCGCCGAGCAGCGTCTGGTAGAATCCCAGCGGGCACCAGGACCAGGGTTGGGCCAGACGCCAGAGCCAGCGGCCGGTCACCCGCGAGGGGATTCCCGCGCTGTCGATCAGCACGAGGCGGCGAACGCGTCCGCCCGAGTCGGCGGCGACCTGCGCTGCGATAGCCCCACCCATCGAGTGACCGCATAGAAAGAAGCGGCCGAATCCCTGGTGATCAGCCAAATCCAAGACCGCGCGTGCTGCGGCGGAGATGGAGAGCACGGGCCCGTGGGACCGCCCGAATCCGGGAAGATCGGGTGCGAGGACGCGGTGGGCGTCTGAAATGAGCTCGGGGAAGATGGGAAACCACCAACGGCTGGATGCCCCGAGCCCATGGAGCAGGATGAGCGGCGCCCCCACGCCGCCTTCCACGCAGAACAGCCGATTCCGTCCGACCTGCAACCTCCGGGTCACGACGATGCGTGCCGTCTTAGTCCCGAGTCGCGGGCCTTTTGCCGTCAGGATTCGGCTCTTCCCCACCCACCGCCTCCTGGTGTACGGATGCTGATCGTGTCACCTGCCGCAGCCTCCAAACTGAACTTCCCGGCCAACTCCACCCACCTGCCGTCGCGGAGCAGCCAGTTCTCGCCTGTCGCACCGGGGCCGCCGCCCGCGGCACCGCAGGGGGCGTGGTGGCGCCTGTCGGACAAGACGCACACGCTCGCGGCGGAGAGAAGCTGGACATCTCTCCGCAAGCCGTCGCCACCTTTAAACCGTCCGTCGCCGCCGGAACCACGGCGCAGCGAATAGTGTCGCACGCGCACCGGTATTGCGTGCTCGAGAGCCTCGATCGGTGTGTTGAGGGAGTTCGTCATGTGGGTGTGAACTCCGGAGAGGCCGGCATGCCCGGGTCCGGCTCCCATGCCGCCGGCGACGGTCTCGTAGTAAGCAAACGGCCGAGCCAAATCGGGGTCGATGCCGCCGACTGTGAAGTTGTTCATCGTTCCGCTGGAGCACGCTGGGATAAGAGCGGGTACGGCATGCGCCAGAGCGCGGAACACGACGTCGACAATCCTCTGTGAGGTCTCCACGTTGCCCGCAGCTACAGCCGCCGGGGGCAGTGCATTCACGACGGTGCCCGGCTTCGTGGTAATGGTGACCGCGCTCAGTGCACCGCCGCCGGCAGGTAGCGGTGCCGCGAGCACCGCTTCAGCCACACAGCGCAGGACATAGCGGACGGCAGATTCGGTGATCGCGGCCACCGCGTTGATGTTGCCGCGAGATTGAGCGGCAGACTCGGTGAAGTCAACCGACATGTTATCACCGGTCACGCTGATCTTCGCTGCGATGCGCACCGGGTCCGAATCGATCCCGTCATCGTCCATGAAGTCATCGGCGCTATACTCGCCGTCGGGAATCTGGGCGATCACAGCCCGGAGGAGTCGATCGGCGTAGGCGGAGAGCGAATCGAAGGCGGTGCGCAGGGTCTCGGCACCGTAGCGCGCGGCTAGCTCCGCCAAACGGCGAACGCCGACATTCAGGGCAGCTAGCTGAGCGTGCAGATCGCCCTCGCGCTCTATCGGCGTTCGGACGTTCGCAAGTAGAAGCCTCCATACGTCGTCCTGGATTACTCCGGCGCGCACCAGGAGAACCGGGGGTATCCGTATCCCTTCTTGGAAGATCTCCCGGGATAAGGGCATCGAGCCCGGCGCGCTCCCGCCCACGTCTGCGTGGTGGGCTCGCGATGCAACATAGGCGGCGGGAGGGCCGGAGTCGCCCAGCCAGACACCGCGCACCGCTGTGAGGTCGGGAAGGTGAGTTCCACCACAGAAGGGATCGTTGAGGACGACGACATCTCCAGGCGCCAGGGCCAGCGTGGCGATCACTGACTTGACGCTTTGCGGTATGGCACCGAGGTGTACAGGCATGTGATCTCCGAGAGCCACCGGGTTCGCCTCTGGGTCGCAGATCGCGCAGGAGTAATCGCGTCGCTCCTTGATGTTGGGGGAGTACGAGCTGCGTCGCAGCGCCGCCCCCATCTCCTCCGCGATGGCGAGTAAGAGCGAGCGGTGGACCTCCAGACGAATCGAATCCATGCCTTCGGTAGCCTCGGGTGTGCCGTTTGCATGTCGTGGGCTCGCCAGTATTATTAAGCCAGTTATTAAGCGGCTGCCCGTTAGTGACCTCTGTAAGTCCGATGAGGCAGCGTAATTGTAGGTAGAGGAGGACACGTTGGGCAAACGTAAGAAGGAGGGGAAGACGACAGCTTCCTTGTTTGATCGGGCGCGTAACGAGTTGTTCGGACAGATCCGGCATTGTGGTGTGTTACAGGCCACGCAGGACCAGCGGGATGCTTGGTTCGACGAGACGATCCAGTACTTGGCGAAGCGTTATCCGGGAGTGAGCGAGGAGCAGCTTGCGTTGCTGAAGGAGCTGGGTCAGCGTTACTGTGAGCCAGTGATTCAGCACGGTGACCGCGTTAGCCAATCCGAGGGAAGCGGTAGCTAAGGAGCGTTCGAGTGCGCCCGCCCCGGCTGAGTAGCCGGGCCTTTTTTCTTATTCCCCTTACTTAGATGACTACGCTCGAGGTTTTCTGGAACCTGTTGGCGGTCTTAGCGCTCGTGGTTGCCAACGGTTTCTTCGTCGCGGCGGAATTCGCTCTTGTCGGTGCGGACGACACTAGGCTCGCCGGTCGCGCAGAGAAGGGGGATAAACTGGCACGCGCTGCGCTCGCCGCGCAGAAGGAGCTCAACTACTACCTATCCTCCTGCCAGGTCGGGATCACCCTGGCTTCCCTAGGCCTCGGCTGGATCGGGGAGCCCGCGATTGCCGGGTCGCTCGAATCGATCTTTGCAGGTCTACCGAGTCCGCTGGATTTTGTGGCAAGGCATACTGTCGCGGTCGCGATCGCCTTCACCGTGATCACTTACCTGCACGTGGTCTTCGGCGAAGTTGCGCCCAAGGCGGTCGCCATCTTTCACCCCGAGCAGGTGGCCCGGTGGCTCGTTCGGCCGCTCGTCATCTTCACGAGCATCGGCTCACCCCTCATCTGGTTCCTCAACGCATCCGCCAACAACTTTCTGCGGCTGTTCGGAGTGCGTCTTTCGGAGGGGGAGCGCGGACACAGCCGGAGTGAGTTGATGCTGCTTGTCAAACGCGCACAGGCGATGGGAAAGGTGGAGTTGGCTGAGCAGTCGATGATATCCGGTGTGTTCGATTTGACGCGTACGGTCGCCCGTGAGGTTATGACGCCACGGCCCGATGTAGTCGCCGTTCCTGAAGACATCACCTTGGACGAGCTCATCGAGACAATCGAACGTTCCGGTCACTCACGCCTTCCGGTCTATAGGGAAAGTCTCGATAAGGTGATCGGGATCATTCTCGGTAAGGACCTGTTGCCGCTCGATACTCGTGGCGACGACGCAGAGTTCGACGTCACCAAGGTCATGCGGGAGCCGTACTTCGTGCCAGATACCAAGCCGGTCGTCAGTCTGCTCGCAGAGTTCCGCCGCCTGAAGATCCACATCGCCGTCGTAGTCGACGAGTTTGGCGGGACCGACGGCATCGTCACTCTCGAAGATCTCATCGAGGAAATAGTCGGTGAGATCTACGACGAGCACGATATCGCGAGGCCCCTCTTCTCGACGAGTGCGGGCGGCGAGCCGCTCATTGACGGAAGGGCACCTATCGACGAGGTGAACGACCATCTCGACCTCGCACTGCCGGTCGAGGACTACGACACTCTGGGCGGCTTCATTCTCGGTGAACTGGGCCAGGTTCCGGAGCCGGGTGACGCTGTCGAGGTGGCCGACGTCAGCTTCGTGGTCGAGCGTGTGGCTGACCGCCGTGTCCGTCTGGTGCGCGTCGTTGGTGCGGCGCGAGAGTCGGTTGGGACAGGCCCCAGCGAGCCCGACGCCGAAGGGTGATGAGTCAATTGAGCGAGGCGGCCGAAGATCGAGACCTAGCTTTACAGCTGAGTCGCGTGCTCGAGGTTGTGCGTGACGTTCGTCATGAAATCAACAGCCCGCTGACCGCAATCATGGCGGAGGCGGAGCTATTGCTCATGGATGCCGAACAGCTCAACCAAGAGCAGGTTCAAAGCCTGACGACGATCGTGGCCATGGCGCGCCGCATCCGTGACTTGAACGCGCAGCTCGGTGACCTCGGTACAGACTCGCCGTGAGTCGCTGGCCGCGTTGGATCGAGTGCGAATACTAGAAGGGAGAACCTCTAATGAGCTTGCCGACACGGCGTGATTTCCTCAAAGCAGGAGCGGCGGCGGGGCTGGCGGCTATGGGCCGCGACCTGGCGGCCGCGCAGCCCCTTGCAGCGAGCACGCCAGGCGCCGCGGGCGGGCGGAACGGTCAAGGCGGGCCGGTCGTTATCGCGAGCCGCAACGGTCTGCACGCAAGCGAACGAGCGATGGAACTGCTGCTTGAGGGAGTGGATACGCTGGAGGCCGTCGTGTCGGGTGTTGGCATCGTCGAAGCGGATCCCGAAGACACGAGCGTCGGATATGGCGGGCTCCCCAACGGTGCCGGCGTAGTGCAGCTCGACTCCTCGGTGATGCACGGGCCGTCGCGGGGTGCCGGTTCCGTCGCGGCGCTCGAGGGCTTCAAGCATCCATCGCGCGTCGCGATGGCGGTGATGAAGCACACCGACCACGTGTTACTGGTGGGAGCTGGTGCGCGGCAGTTCGCTCGCGAGCTGGGGTTCCCCGAGGAGAATCTACTCACAGAGAGGGCACGGGAGGCATGGCTGCGCTGGCGTGCCGGGCTCAGCGACCGGGACGACTACTTGTCGCCAGAGCAGTCGGAGGATGAGCTTAGCAAGAGTGGGCTGTCACATGAACTGGAGGAAGAGCGCGAGTACGGCACGATCAACTGCTGTGCGGTCGATGCATCGGGGGACGTGTCGGGTGTAACAACCACATCGGGCCTTGCCTTCAAGATACCGGGTAGAGTGGGTGACAGTCCGATTATCGGTGCGGGCCTTTACGTCGACAACGATGTCGGTGCAGCGGGATCGACGGGACGCGGCGAGGCAGTGATCAAGTCTTGCGGATCGATGTTGATCGTGGAGAACATGCGGCGTGGCCTTGCGCCGAAAGATGCGTGCTTAGAGGCTTTGCGTCGCATCGTTCATTACACGGTGGAGAAGCGGCTACTAGATGAAGAGGAGCACCCGAACTACAACGTAAGCTTCTATGCCGTGAACAAGCAGGGCGACTACGGTGCAGCCGCGATGCGCTCGGGAAGGCAGTTCGCCGTGTGCGATTCAAACGGTAATCGACACGAGGACATGGCTTATCTGTTCGAGCGAAGAGACTAGGGAATCTCGGTTGGGGCAATGGACGATCTCGACCGTCTCTATTACGAATTCGTGGAGACTCTGCGGCACGAGCGGCCGTCGGGACTGTCTGAAAAGTTCGGTGTTCTAGAAGTCCACAGCGAGCTTATCCCGTACCGCCGTGTCCGAAATCTCGTCGGCTTTCGCTCGAACGATGATTACGAAGTGGCGTTGTCGCGCCTCCTTTCAGGCGAGCGTGGCTATCTGCTTTGTGATGGTGACATGCAGGCGGAACTGCGGGCCGGCCTCGAGGAGCCTCTACCCGATATCAATCGCTACAAAGCTTTTCCAGATGTTCGCGTATGGCTGAACGCGGAAATCATTCCGCCGCCTGGTGACATCCGCTATGCTCCTCCTGAGATGCGCGAGCGGAGCGAGTGGGCGACGCCGGCCGTCGAGTCGGCAAGCGCGGAGCCGGCGGGAGCGAGTGACGGCACCGGTGAGTCTGAGACGGAGAAACTCGCAATCAGCGCTCCGCTGGTCGCCGAACCGCCAGTGACCGGTGCGATGACCTCGGAATCCGGGTTTTCTTCCCAGGTGCAACCCGACGCGGAGGCGGAACCTCCAGGGGAAAGCACGCCGCAGTTCCCCGAGCCTACATCGGCATTAGAGCTCTGTCCTCAATGCGGGGCCGACCTACCCAAAGACGCCGCCTTCTGTCCGTTCTGCGGCAGCGGTGTGACGACCGAGACCTGCTCGAAGTGCGGGGCAGCGATGGAACCGGCCTGGCGTTTTTGTTCGACTTGTGGTGCTCGGAAGGCGGGCGGGCGGGACAGCTCGGCTTGACGCGCCCGTGCGGCCCGGGTATAATCTGCCGCCGTATCCCTAGCCTCAGGATTTTGCAGGTAACTTGCTGCCGGTGCCCCAGCCGTCGCGACATGGTTTCGACGTGTTGGCACGCGGAAGTGCGCCGTGGGCCGCGAGTTGTCTGGTCACAACACTGGAGGATTGAGATGCTTCGCAGACGCAGTTTGATGGCAGTCGCAGCGCTGATTGGCCTAGCGGGCTTCGTCGCCTGTGGCGGTGGTGAGGCGAATCAGCAGCAGGCCGCCGAGGAGCCGGCTTCGAGCGAGATGGCAAAGCCGGCGATGACCGAAGAGGGCAGTGAGATGCAGCAGCAGGAGGGTGGCCAGGACGTTCCCGAGGGCGCCACCGCCGAAATGGTCGCGCAGGGCAAGGAAGTCTATGCCGGGGCCGGCCTTTGCTACGTATGTCATGGCGGCGATGGGGCCGGGATGCCGGGGCTGGGTGCCAACTTGAACGACGATGACTGGACGCACAGCGATGGGTCTCTTGACGGCATTGTGCAGACGATCATGAATGGCGTGGATGCCAGCAAATCGACTTCCGGTACGGCGATGCCACCGAAGGGCGGTAGTGGGATCACCGATGATCAGGTGAAAGCGGTCGCCGCCTACGTCCTGACGCTCAGCAAGGGCGGCAGCTAGCCCCAATTCGATTCAAGGCCTGGGCGCCCGGCGGCGTCGGTGCAAGCCGACTCCGCCGGGGGCTCGGCTTCTTTCCATTACTCAGCATCCATAGGGCTGTGCAGGGCGCCTCGCGCGACCTTCGGCCTGCCGCTAACTTTAACATTGCAGTTACACGATAGCTCGATTCACCTGCTTCGGAAGCGAGCCGCTAAGCGCTCGCGATTCCTAGACCGGAGGGTGTCGTGGAGTACTTGCTTGCAGGTCTCGCCGTGGCCGGTGCGACTGCCCTGGCCACCAGTCTCAGAATCCTGTGGGAGTACGAACGCGCGGTCGTGTTTCGGTTAGGTCGACTGCGCCAGGCTCGCGGGCCGGGGCTTATTTTCCTTGTCCCGTTCGGAATCGAACGGATGCAGCGGGTCAGTCTGCGAATTGTCGCCATGGACATTCCACCGCAGGATGTGATCACCCGCGACAATGTGTCGGTGAAGGTAAACGCGGTCCTTTACTTCCGCGTGAACGTACCGGTGAAGGCGATTGTAGAGGTCGAAGACTTCCTTTTCGCCACATCGCAGCTCGCCCAAACGACGCTGCGCTCGGTGATCGGGCAAGCGGAGCTCGACGATTTGCTCGCGGAGCGCGAGAAGTACAACGAGATGCTTCGCACGATCATCGACGAGCAGACCGATGTCTGGGGAATAGAGGTCACAGCCGTCGAGGTAAAAGACATCGACCTACCCCAGGAGATGAAGCGGGCGATGGCTCGTCAGGCGGAAGCCGAGCGCGAGCGAAGAGCAAAGGTCGTGAATGCCCTGGGAGAGTACCAAGCGTCCCGTAAACTGGTTGCCGCCGCGAGAATCATGAGCGGCGATCCGGCCTCACTACAGCTGCGCTTCCTGCAGACGGTCTCGGAAATCGCGGCTGAGAACAACTCCACGACGCTCTTTCCGATACCGATGGACCTCTTCAAGCCGTTCATGCAGGCGGCGACTGCCGCGCTTCCAAGCGAGGAGACCAGCGAGGAGGAGGAACCCGCAGAGTCGATTCCCGAGCTGCCGCCGCCCGAGAAACTGCCCGGGCGGCTCGCCTCGAAGAGTCCGGTGCGTGCGGAGAAGCGGGAGAAGTGAGAGGTCGCAGTCGGAGGTCGCTCCGCCGGAGCCCTAGGTAATGGATGCTACCGGTCACGGGCGCTACCTGACGCGCCAGGACCTCGAAGCCGTTGTCCGGCGCGCTGCAGAGCTGGAGATTGAGGGCGGAGGGTCCGCGCCGGAACTGAGCGAAGGTGACGTTCTGCGCATCGCCAGCGAGGCTGGCCTGTCCGAGGCCAGCGTTCGACGCGCCTTGGCCGAGCATGGGGCCGGCGCCGGCGATTTGCTGGTGGAACGGGGTTGGCTCACGCGCCTGTGTGGGCCCGGTCTCGTGACGACGACCCGAAGCGTGCCGCGGCCGGCTGAGGAAGTGCGCCTGGAGCTGGAGTCGCATCTGCAGGCGAACGAGAGCATGCGGTTGGTGAGGCGCACGAGCATCAGCTCTCTCTGGGAGCCCGACCGCGGTATTGTGGCGGCGCTCATGCGAGGGCTCGACGTTCTTGGACGGGGCTACCCGCTGGCGAAGAAATCTCGAGCGCTCGAGCTCCAGGTCTTCCCGATCGGCGAGGAGTCGTGCCAAATCTCGCTGACGACGGACCTGGGCAATGAGCGGGCCGGTTGGTTCTGGGTGCTGGGCGTGGGAGCTGGAGCTCCGCTTACCCTGGCGACGATGGGTATCATTCTGGGTACACCGGAGTTCCAGAGCGCGTTGGCAGTGCTCTCCCCGGCTTGGTTTGGCGCCACGCTGGCACTGGCCAGAGCGGGGTATCGAAGGGGTGTGGGCAAGATGCGTCTGGTCATGGACGGTTTACTGGACCGTGTAGAGCATGACGAACCGTTGGAGCCCCAAAGGCCATCTTGGAAGGACCTACTGAAGTAGCGAACGTTGATTGCATGGCCGATATTGTCGAGGGAAACCTGCTTCGTGGACCCGTTGTTCCCTGAAGGGTCCAGGCAGTTGTTCACACCGTAATCTCCTTGTGGCGGCATTGATGTTACGCGGCAACCTCTTTCTCAACGGTATACTCGCCACGTCGCTGTGCACGTTTGCTTCCATCGCATGCGACTCCAACCGCGACCGGCCAACGGGTCTCGGTCGGCCCGTACCACCGACGACTGTGACGGTGGTGTGGCCGAGGGACGGTGTTCTCGTGCCTGCTGACTCGGTGCGCTTGGTCGTTGTCGAGGCTGAGGGTTCCGTTACTGCATTGGAACTGTATTTATCGAGGCCGACGATCTCCGACACCGTGATCAAAGAGCGACGAGTGTTCAGTGTCGAGCGTCTGACGCTGGAAGAGGAATTCTCGATTCGGATCCCTCAGTTCCGTTCGGGTACTCGGCTGGAAATCCGTGCGGCGGTGGAAGACGTGATAGGTTTCCGGCACCTGTCACAACCGGTGACCGTCGAGGTGATCGAATGTAACCAGTTCACGATCGCCTGCGACGGCATCTAGCCTGGCACGAGACACGGCCCTTGGGCCGGCCTCAGCGGCACGGCCGGCCTGAGGGGCGGGGCCCGCGGGTCGGAGTCGCGGCTGGCCGAAAAATGAAGGAATTGTGCGAGCGGGCCGGCGGCCGCTGAGCTTGAAAAGACCCCACTTTTACTTATATTTTTTAGGTGCATCTCCAGCGGTTGCGTTTGCAGAATTTCCGGAATTTTGCTGCCGAGGATGTCGAGTTCCCGGCGCGCGGCGCGGCTCTGATCGGAGATAACGGTCAGGGAAAGACAAACCTGCTGGAGGCCGTCTACTACCTGGAGATATTTCGCTCCTTCCGGGGGGCCCGGGACGAACAGCTCATTACGTTCGGCAGCCGGCACTTCCGCGTGGAAGGGCATCTCTTGAGTGAGGAGTCGGGCGGTGAAGCGGAGGTGGCCGCCGCTTACGCCCGCGATGAACGTCGAAAAAAGGTCACGGTCGGCGGTACGGAGCCGGGCCGAGTGGCTGACGCCATCGGTCGCGTCGGTGCCATTGTGTTCACCGCCAGTGATATCGAGATCGTCGCCGGCGGTCCCGGTGCGCGTCGACGTTTCCTTGACATCATTCTGTCGCTGGTCGAGCCGGGCTATTTGTCGACCCTGCAGCGTTACCGCCAGGTCCTGGCGCAGCGCAACGGGGTCTTGCGGGACGGTGTGAGCCCGACGGTACTGGCGGCTTGGAACGAAGGCCTCATTAATGCCGGAAGCCGAGTATCCGAAGCGCGGGCCCGCTGGGTGGCCAGCCGGTGCGAGGGCTTCTCGCGCTACTACGCGGCGATTTCGGGAGGCCGGGAAGCGCGACTAGAGTACACGGCGTCTATCCCGGCGCAGGGTGGTGCCCCAGGCGAGGTCGCTACGATGGATGCATGGGTGGTGTCTTTTCACCACGAGCTCGAACGACTCGCAGAAAGGGAAAGGCGCCAGGGTGTAACAATGGTCGGACCGCATCGGGATGAGCTGACTTTCTCTGTGACTGGCGACGACCAGCCGGTGCGGCTTCGGAGTTTCGGTTCCGCGGGCCAGCAGCGCTCGGCAGCCGTGGCCTTGAGGATGGTCGAGGCGGACACGTTACGGGCGACCAGCGGTCGGCGACCGATCGTAATGCTCGACGACGTGTTCGCCGAGCTCGATCCGTCCAGAGCTGAGCGAGTCGTCGAGTTGCTCGCGGCGGAGCAATGGGGCCAGATCCTGGTCACCTCGCCGAAACCGAGCGAGTTTGCGTTCATGGGAGACACGCTGGTCGAGTATCGCATAGAAGCTGGGACGGTGCGCCCGGTATGAATAAACGCAAAAAAGGCTCACCGGAACCGATCGGCTCGCTGATCGAGGGGTTGCTGCGGGCCCGCGGCTTGTTCGAAGGTGTGGAGCGGGGCTCGGTGTTCTCTGAGTGGGAAGAGTTCGTCGGCCCGGAGATCGCGCGAGTAGCGAAGCCGGTTGGATTTGACAGGTCGGTGTTGTTTGTCGAGGTGAGGTCTTCGGCCTGGCTGATGGAGCTCGAGATGATGGAGCGGAGAATTTTGGCCCAGATCAACGCCAGCCGCAGGCGCGGGAAGTTCGACAAGATCGTGTTCAGGCTCGCAGCGGGTGAAGCGAGTGCCGAACCCGCCGGGACTGCCCGACATAGAATGACACGAAAGAAGGAAGAGTGATGGCGAAGCGATCGGGGAGCGGCAAGAAGAAGACG
>JBDHAI010000016.1:0-17004 GCA_039588155.1 Gemmatimonadota bacterium
GGCCTTCGCGACTGATTAGGCGGTCGCCAGCCGTTTGGTGACGATGCGGATGGCGACGAAGCCGGCAATCGCGAGTAGCACGAGCAGCACGGCCAGGACTTGAATCAAGCGCCAGTAGAAGTAATCGATGGCGTCGTTCACTCGCAGCATGGCGCTATCGATGGCGTCGTCGGCGAGTCGGGTGGCGATGGCATCGACGTCGCGAAGCGCGGCGACGCGTTCCTCTGTCACGCCGTCCATCACGGCGACGCGCTCCTGGTTGACTGCACCCAAGGCCGTCGACAGCGTTTCGTCCAGGAGGCTTCGGAGCTCACGCATGACCGCCATACGCTCGGCCGTGACGTCGTTCATGACGGCGGCCCGTTCGGTTGAGATCAGTTCGGGCACGGAATCGAGAAAGACGGTGATGTCCGAGATCCCTGCCGCGTACCCACCGATCTCTCGGAGCAGTTGCTGAAAGCTGACGCCGCCGGCCTCGGCGGTGAGGAGCAGCGCGGCCTGCCAGCGTGCTTGTTTGGGCACGAGCTCCGCGAAGATCGCCACACGTGCGGAGAGATCGCGCACCTCTTCCGCCATGTTGCCCACGGAGGAGAAGACGCCGCTTCCAGGGGAACCGAGCATAGCAGCGGTCAAAGGCGCCGTCGTCTCGCGAACGAAGAGGATCGATTCAAGGGGATGCTCCGCGGCCCAGGCCTCGATGTTCCCGCTGATCCGCTCGTAGTCTGCCGGCGAGGTGAGGTCGCGGCCGATTTGCTCGACGTATGCGACGAGGTCCCGCGATGCACGGACGGCCGAATCGTGCCACTCACCAAATGTGTAGTCACGTCCGGAGTGTTCGAAGAATTCCCGCTGCTGGAGGCTCAACGCCCACACATCGACAAGACCGGACGCAGGATCGGTCTTGAAGGCGGCGCTCTGAATGGCGGGCACGGCGCTCGAGACCCAGACCAGCGCGTCGCGGGCAATGACGATGTCTTCGGAGCCGATCACCATGCCGTATGCGGCATCTTCAACGGTGCCTGCGAAGATCCGCACGTAGTCGTAGACACGGGCCCGGAGCTCCTCGCGGGTCATCTGGGGCTCATCGAGCCGGTCGAGGAGCGTGGGCGGCTGCTTGGCGCAACCGACGGAGAAGGAGCACGCGAGGAAGCCGATGGAAAGACAGCGGATACTCGAGATCATGTCGGAGCTCCCGGGAAGAGTAGAAGCCGTGCGCGTCGCTGGCACTTCGTCAGAGAAGGGCCGGGATGTCGTTAAGGTGATTGAGAATAAGGGGCGGCTGGTGTCCTGACAAACGTGGTAGCCGCGCGCTGCGCGAGGCGACCGGCTCTAGCTCGACGTTCCCGAGGAGGCTGGAAGTAGGGGGCAGCTGAAGCAGCCGCCGTAGCAGGGGTCGCGAAGGAAGGGCTCGAGACAGCGCGGGCAGACCGTGCTGACCGTCAGCGGTGTAAACTCGTAGCCGCAACGCGAGCACGTCGCCACGGGGCAGAGCTTGGGCAGCCCGGTGGCCGCCTCGATGGGGTCTGTATCCTCGTCGCTGCGGCGGCGCCAGAGGATGACGCCACGCTGCAGCACTTTCGGCGTTTTCATCATGCGACTCCCAGCAAAATAAGCAGATGTGCCAATACGCCGCCGATGGCGAAGGCGACGACCCAGGTGCCCACCCAGATGCGAACGGCGGTGCGGACGCCCTGCTCCTTGGCCATCACCATGATGCTGGCGACGCAGGGCACGAACAGCGTGATGACGATCAGGGCCACCAGGGCCTGGGCCGGCGTCAGGCCCATGTCGTAGAGACCCGCCGCGCCGAAGTCACGGCGCACCAGGCCCATGACGATGGTGCGCGCCGCCTCGGCGGGCAGATGGAGCCAGGTCACCATGAGCGGGCGCAGAAGGCGCTGCCAGATGTCGAGGCCGCCCGTCACCTGCAGCACCGAGACGATCAGGGCGCCGGCGGCGAACCAGGGTGTGGCCTCCTGCATGAACCAGTGGCCCTTAGTGACGGTTTTCTTCATCACAGCCCTCGGCCGTGGCCAGCGGAGCGGTGGCAGTTCGATCAGGAGCGGTGGCGACTCGCCCGGCAGCATGCGGTCGAGGGTCGTGCCGATGGCGACGAGCATGGCGAGTATGATCGCCGCGTAGGCGAAGACCCAGGGGCCGCCGAAACCCGCCAGCAGCGCCGCGATCACGGCGAGCTGGGCGGAGCAGGGGATGGCGAAGTTGAGCACGGCCGTGGCGATCGTCTTCTCTCGCTTGGTGGAGAGCAGCCGGGTGGTGATCGTACCCATCGTCACGCAGCCGAACCCGAGGATGATGGGGATCACCGCGCGCCCGTTGAGGCCGATGGCGGAGAGGCCCCGGTCCACCAGCGTCGCGATACGCGGGAGAAAGCCGGAGTCCTCGAGCAAAGCGAGTGAGAAGTAGAACGCCGCGACGAGCGGGGCGAGCAGGAAGACGATGTAGGTCACCGTCATGGTGAACAGGCCGAACTCTCCCACGAGGATTTCGCGGATCGGGCCGCCGATGCCGATAGCGTCGATGATCGATCGCGCGAACGGCTCCCACATCTCCTGGCCCAAGCGTGTCTCGGTGAATGCGACGAGATTTTGGGCAACCAGTACGCCGACCAGGAAGTAGACACCCGCCAGCGATAGGGCGAGCATCGGGATTCCCCAGTGGAGCGTGACGGAAGCCCGCTCCAGCCAATCGGCGAGCGGCCTGCGCTCGCGCTCCCGATCAACGACTTTGGCGTAGAGCTCGTCGGCCGCCCGGCGCCGGGCCATATCGTCGGCGCCGTTCAGGTGCCACGCACCGGGACGCGCCCGCTCGATCGCCTCGGCCAGCTCGCCGAGTCCCTCGCCTTTCACCGCCACCGTGGGCACCACCGGCACGCCCAGCAACTCTTCCAACTCCGCCGCGTCCGGCTCGACCCCAGCCTTGCGTGCCTCGTCGACCAGGTTGAGCGCCACCACCATCGGGACACCGCATTCGGCGAGCTGCAGCGTCAGGAAAAGATCGCGGTCGAGATGGGCGGCGTCGACGACATTCACTATGACTGCCGCCCGCGCCACCAGGCCGGTAGTGATCCGCTCTTCCTCGGAATGTTCGCCCAGTCCGTAGGTGCCCGGCGCATCCAGCAACGGCCGCTCGTTCCAGGTCCCGCGCAGCGCTTCGACCGTGGTCCCTGGAAAATTGGAGACCTCCGCGTAGGTGCCGCTGAGGTGGGTGAAGATGGCGGACTTGCCGACGTTGGGGTTCCCGGCGAGTACAATCAGCCCCTTGTCGGTGTCGGGGGACGCGACGGCGCTGGCGGAAGAAGTGACGCCGCTGGACAGGCCGTCGCTGTGAGCGCCGCTCACCGCATCGTCACCCGGACGAGGCGCGCCAGCTCCCGGCCGATCGCTACCTGTCGGTGACGACGTTGCAGGACGACGGGGCCGAAGGGGATGCGGCTGACCACTTCCACGTCGGCGCCCTCCTCGAATCCGAGGCGGGTAAGCTCGCGCCGGGCGGTCGGATCGTCGATCGCCTCGATTCGAGTCCAGCTGCCGACAGGTACGCGGTCTATCCCCATCCGAGTCTCCAAGGCTCGAGGACTGAGAACGGATCTCAACTTCAATCTGGTTGCAGTTTCCGTACCCGTCAAGGCTGTTTGGTGTGGTTGACCTAATACATTGTATCGCAACATGATAGGCTGGCAGGCCCGGAGCGGACCCGTCGGAGTCACGGCGAGATCTGGGGCGTTCTGACACAGCCAGGGCCAACTCGGACCCCCCAGCGCCCGGCCGAGCCGCGAGATGTCGGGCGAGGATTCGGCCACCCCGGCGAGACCGTTGCCTGCGGGTGCGGAGGCCGCTAAGTAGTCGGCAAGATGATCGAGATCGATGGTTCCTACGGTGAAGGTGGTGGCGCGATTCTCAGGCAGGCGCTGGGGCTCGCGGCGTATTCGGGTCAAGCGATCCGGGTGAAGAAGATCAGGGCGGGTCGGAAGCGAGCCGGACTGGCACCACAACACCTGAAGGCGGTGGAAGCGGTGGGGGCTTTGTGCGCGGGGCAGGTGCGCGGGGCCAGGCTCGGTTCCCAAGAGATAACCTTCGAGCCGGGCGCCGTGCGGGGTGGTTCGTTCACGTTCGACATCGGGACGGCGGGGTCGACGACTCTACTGCTGCAGTCGCTCTTGCTGCCGTGCTTTGGTCATGCGGGCGAGTATGAGTTCCGGCTGACCGGAGGCACCGATGTTCCTTTCAGCCCGCCGGCGGACTACTTGAGTCGCGTGACGCTGGACGCGTTGCGACGCGTCGGTGCGGCGGAGTTCGACGTCCGGCGGCGCGGCTACTATCCGCAAGGCGGCGGGCGTCTGTTCGCCCGTCTACTGGGTGGCCCCGGAACCGATGCACCGATCGAATGGATCGAGCCCGGCGAGGTGAGGGCGATTCGTGGGGTCAGTCACGCGTCTAGCCTGCTAAAGGGTCGTCGTGTCGCCGAGCGTCAGGCCGACGCGGCGGACCACCTGCTCAAACGGCTGGGCGCGACGGAGATCGCTGTGGAATACTCGAACTCGGCCGGACCCGGCAGTGGGATCACGTTGTGGACGGAGTCGGAAGACGGTCCTCGCCTCGGGGGCTCGGCGCTCGGAGTGCAAGGCAAGCCAGCGGACGAAGTGGGTCGCGAGGCGGCACGCGCGCTGATGAGTGCCATGGACGCCGGCGCCGCCGTCGACCTGCACCTGGCAGACCAGCTCGTGCCCTTCCTGGCGGTGTGGGGTGGCGCGGTTCGCGCGGCGAAGATCACGCCGCATGTGCAGTCGAGCATCTATGTGGCGGAGCGGATGCTGGGGGCGAAGTTCGTGGTCGAGGGCAAGCTGGTTCGGGTGGACAAGTAGGCGGGTGGACGGGTAGGCGGGTTCAGTTCACGCGGTCGGCGAGTGCGCGAAGCGAGTCCCCGCTCACCGTTCCCATCAAGATGAGACGGTAGCCGCGGTCGTCGTGCCAGCGGTAGGCCCGCATCCCGGAGGGTTCAAGAACCAGAGCGGCTTCTCTGTCTTCCGCGCTGACCTCGCTGTCACGCATCAGCTGTTGGAACAAGACGAGCACGTGACCGGCGGCGTCGGTATAAGTGAGCTTCGCGACCGGCAGTCCGGGTTGGCTGCCCGCCACGGCGCCCCCCGGTCCAACCTCCACGCTAACGAGTTGCAGCTCGGAGATCTCCCGCAGCTCACCACCCAGCCATAGCGCAGCGTCGTTCGGTTGCACGCTGAAGAAGGCCGTCGGGCTTGCCTGGCCGGCCGCGCTAACGAAGGGGTCCTGGAGGTTCGCTCTTTGTTGCGCGCCGCGGTCGACGTCCGCCTGTGGGCGCGCCTCATCTGCGAGTGCCTCAGGCCGGGTTCGCTTCAGCACATCCTCAGACAGGTCCCGCCGTGCGGCCTCCTCCTGGCGAGCTGCCGGTGTCTCGGCCGGCGGCTGCGTGGCTTCGTCTCGGGCCGCGACCGCGCCGGAAACCCTTTCACGATCGGCTTCGGTCGTCACTCCCTCGGCCACGGCAGCGCGACCCGCGGCGGCCGGCTCGGTCGCTTCCGCTTTGGGGCGATCTGCGGCGAGTTCGGAAGTTGGCTGTTGCTCTGTCACGAGAGTGCGTCGGTCGACGGCCTGCGCGATGGGCTCCGCCTCTTCCTCGCCGGCTACGCGTTCCCGGAACTCGAGCGATTCAGGGACAGGCTCGATGCGATCTGCTGCAATCGCCGCGTCTGCCGCCGACGGCGCCGACGGGTCGGCGAATCTCGGTGCCTGATAGAGCTGTGAGTTCGAGAACCAACCGAGGCCGAAGGCGACGAGAATCGCAGCGGCCCAGGCCAGGCTCGGCCCGATCCAACGGCGGCGGTCCGAGCCGGGCCGGCGCGCCAGCGCTCTCTCCTCGAGTTCCTGCCAGGTGGGCGGGTGGATGGGCCCTGGCTCTAATTCCGCGAGGAGGTCGCTGGCACTACGGCCAATCGCTTTCGCTTCCTCGAGCCTTTCTCGGCACACGTCGCAGCCCGACAGGTGCTGCTCGATCTGCTCGCGCTCGCGGGCGGTGCATTCACCGTCCAGGAAGGTGTGGAGCGTGCCATCATCAATATGCGACATCTTCATCACTTCCTTCGCGCTCGAATCCTTCGAACGCCGCGGCCAGGCGAACCCGCGCCCGGGCCAAGGTGGTGCCGATCGAGCCTCGTGAGAGCCCCAGCACGTCGGCGATCTCGCCGTAGGAGAAACCTTCCTCCCAGAGGAGCAGCGCTTCGCGATCGCGCTCGGCGAGTTGGGCCAGGGCTGTGCGGACTTGCTGCACCGTCTCTTGCCTTTCCAGCGCCACATCGGGTGGCGGTTCGGGCGGCCGGGCCTCCGCCTCGGCCTTGATGAGCGTCAGGTGTCGCCGTCGCACTGACGCCCGGCGTCCTTCGTCTCGGGCCAGGTTGGCGGCGACGGTGAACAACCAGGCCCGGGGCTTCGCCGGCTCGTGCTCGATGGCGCGGACGAAGGCCTCTTGAGCCAAATCCTCGGCGCGGGCCTGGTCGCCGATCCGCCGATAGAGGAAGCGGACCAGCGACCGATAGTGCTCGCGATACACCTGAGCGAGATCCAAGCGTTCTCCCTGCTACAGGCTGCCTTCCAGGCCCTTCAACACGGCGTCGAGTTCGCCGGGTCTCCAGCTCTCTTGGCCGTCCGGCGCGACTTCGAGCGCCACGCCGTCGCCGGCGATCAGCAACCGCGCGCCCAGTGCCAGGTACTGTTTCAGTTCCGGCATGCGCCTGACCAACTCGAAGTAGGCGTCGCTGAACGGAGCCAGCCCTATCACCTGCAAGCTGTGGTGAAACCCCACATCCGTCCAGGTCTCGTCTCTGAGAACGAACAGCCTGCGCCCGACGTGTCGGACGCTCTGCTCGAGTCGGACGTTCCCCTCGAGATCGCCGCGGTAGGCTGCGGCTGCGGCGCCGGCCACGAGCCGGTCCGCGTCCTCGAGCTGGGCCGTGTCTCGCAGGTGGCTGCTGGCCTCGGCTCGCTTGAACGCTTCGCCGCCGACCTGCTCGGCGGGCGCCGTGGCCAGCCTCTGGGCCCGGTCCAGAGCGAACTCCGGCTCTCGCATGGCCAGCTGTGGTTCCTCGACGAGATACGAGGTGTACTCGGTGATGATTCCGTAACGGAGGCCGAGCTGACGGATCTCCTCGATCACCTCGGGTTCCGGGCCGTGGAGCCGAACGTAGGCGGTCAAGGCTCCGGCCTTACGCGCGGCCCACAGACGCGGGATGAAATTGTTGTCGGACTCGCGCCTCGGAAGATCGACCCTATAGGTGAAGCGCTGACTTCGACCGGCACGCCGGCCTTCGAGCACGAGCTCGCCGGCCCCGTCACCGCGGTAGCGGCCGAATAGGACGAGTTCGTCGCCGTAGAACAAATCGGGCAGCGGGTTGGGGTAGAAATCCTCCAGCTGCGCCGGTGCACGTACGATCCTCAGATCGGAGAGCGCCGGGTGTGCTATCTTGCGAGTGAGCGATGAGACCGCCTCCTCGACATCCTCGCCCGGCCGCACGTAGCTCACCGTGCCGCGGCCGCCTTCGGCCATGCGGTCCAGCAGGTAGGTGTTGACGTCGTATCCAACGCCAAACGCGAACACCCGCTCACCGTCCCGAATTTTCTCGGCCGCTTCGGCGATGCGCGCGGGATCCGTCTCGCTGACGGTTGGCTTCCCGTCGGTGAGGAAGACGATCATCGACAGCCGGTCGTCCTCGGCCTCAGGCGCCAGCGCTTCGGTCAACGCGTCCATGATGTTGGTGCTGCCCTCGGCGCGTACGCCGGCCAGGTAGTCGCGTGCCTCGCGTATCGTTCGACGATCGGCGCGGGCGAAGTCCCGTCGAAACGAGCGCACGACGCTGTTGAAGGTGATCAGCCGGAAGCGGTCCTCGGTGCGCAGACCGTCGAGGATCTGGTCGAGCGCTGCCCGAGCTTGTTCCATCTTCTCACCGGACATCGAACCAGACACGTCGAGGACGAGAGTCACATCCCTGGGGATCTCGGTCTCTCGGCCCGCGGCGGGCGGTGCGATCAGCAGCATGAAATAGCCGGGCTCGCCGGCCAACGCGTGGGCGACGATGCTGGCGCCAATGAACGACTCGCGAAGTGGGAGAAACAACTCGAAATCGCGAGCCCTTCCTGAACCGCGGTGCGTGATCTCCAGTTCGTCCTCTTCGCGCTCCCGCACCTCGATGCTATGCGTCGGCGAGTAAGGGGTGGCGAATCGCTCAGCGCCTTGGACCGTGATCCGCAAGGTGAAGGGATGCTCGCGCAGCGGTCGCCGGTCGACCGGCGCTTCCTCGCACTTCTTGCAGAATACGTTGGCAGCTACACGCGGGTAGCTCAGGCGAAGCAGATCGCCGTCTTTGCCCAGTAGCTGGGTATAACGCAAGATCACGCGGCGCTCGGCGCCTGGGTCGATGGGAAAGACGCGCGATCTCAAGAGACCCTGGCCGACGAGCTCGATCAGTGCTGGATCCTTCTTTCGCCGCACGATCTCTTCGTAGATGCGGCGCGCTTCGTCCGCCGGAAGCACCTCACCCCGGAGCTCCTCTTCACCGATGAAGAGCGAGAAGTCGGTAAACACCGCGTTCTGAGGGATCGGGTACAGGTAGTCACCCTCCATCATCACACCGGTGATGTTGCGGAAGATCTCCTCCACCTCCACGTAGGCGACCCGACGCTCTGCGTCGACCCTGATGAAGACGTCGCTTCGCACCCGCTGAACTGGCGTGGGCATGTGGCGGTGCGTGTTGGGCTCGATCCAGCCCTGGGCATGGAGATGGTCGACGGCGCCGAGGATGAGGAGGCCGGCAAGCCCCGCCGTGGCTACGCGTTGTAAGTCGTTTATTGACATGGTTTTTCCTCCGAGTTCCGCGCGCTGTGGCGCAGTGTCGTCTACCCGAGAGACGCATGTGCGGGGGAGGGTTGCACAGGTGCGGGTGGACGGGTGGACGGGTAGGCGGGTGCACAGGTGGATGGGTAGGCGGGTTGACAGGTGGAGGGGTGGACGGGTGGACGGGTCGTGGCGCAGATGCGCGATCGGAGGTTAGTTGCTAGATTGAAGCACCATTCCTCCGCTCCTCCGACCCGGCAAGACAGGGAGAACAGAGGCGTCTATGAGAGTGCACGTGGCATGGGTGGCGGCTGCCGTCGCGGGGATCATCGTCTTAGTTCTGGTCAGCCTTTTCATCGAGGATCCGACCCAAAGAACCCTCCTGGCACTGTTCGCACTAGTGCCGGTTCTCTACGTCACCAGTAGGCTTTCGCAGACCTATCAGAAGGAGTTGGCCCAGGAGCGGCGCCGGTTCAGCAAGCTGCGCACGGTGACGGACGATTTCATCATGAGCGTCCGTAATCTCAACCGACTCAAGGTGTTGGCCCAAGAGGGCAAGGCGCCGGCTGACACGCAGGGGATGATCGAGCAGGTCGTCCACCGGATGCGTGAGACGGTGGACCGTATCGTCGAAGTAGCGGGCAAGGAAGACGCGCCCGAATCGTCGGAAGGCGGCACGGACTGGAGCCGCTGAGTAAGAGTTCATAGGAGGTGGTGATGATCCGCGCGATCGTCGTCGCGATCGTGCTGGCCGCGGGTTCCAGCCTTCAAGCCCCACCGGGTAAAGACATCATCCACGCCATGTATGACCGCTATGCCGGGGAGTGGTACGAGAAACTGGCCCTGGTTCAGACCGTTTCGTACTACGACTCCGAGAGCGCCGCCCTCGACTCGGTTCGCGTCTGGTACGAATCGATTCTCCTGCCGGGTACGGTGCGCAGCGATATCGCACCCCTGGATGCCGGCAACCGCCAGGTTTACAGAGACGGCACCTGGACGGACATCAGGGCCGACAGTGTGATCCGGAGCTTTCCAGGCCCGCATCCCATTCTACTGCTGGGCTTCGACGTCTATGTACAGCCGGTAGAGGAGACGCTGGCGAAACTCGAGCAGCTGCGCATCGATCTGTCGCAGGTGCGCGTGGCTACGTGGGAGGGGCGGGAGGTATATGTGGTCGGCGATGAGAGTCGACAATTCTGGATCGATCTCGAGAACCTGCTGTTTGTGCGCTTGTTGCTGACCAATCCCGATACCGGAAGCCAGCGTGAGGTTCGCATGAAGGCGTACGAGCCGTTGGGCGGAGGTTGGATTGCCACCGAGCTGGCGTTCATGCGGGATGGGCGGGTGGACATCCACGAACGATACGACTACTGGACCATCGATGTCGACTTCGACCCGAGGATCTTCGCCCTGGATGAGCCCGTCCGACCTGCCTGGGTGAAGAATTGATAGGGTGAGGATGTTCGACGGTGGCCTAGCTTAGCGGCTTCCGTCTGTTGGCGTGGCGCCGCCGCTATCCGACCAGGAGATTGATCAGTCGGTCGGGTACGAAGATAGTCTTCTTGATCTCCTTGTCGTCCAGGTGACGCTGGACGGCCTCTTCGGCGAGTGCTTTTTCCCTGACCTCGTCTTGGCCGGCGCCGCGGGCTGCCTTGACGGTGGCGCGGAAGCGGCCGTTGACCTGAACCGCGATGTCTACCTCATCGGCCATGGCGAGTTGCGGGTCGTACTCGGGCCAGCTATGGCCGCTGAAGATCGATTCGCTCTGGCCCAAACGCTCCCAGAGCTCCTCGGCCAGATGGGGTGCGAACGGCGCCACCATGGCGACCAATGGCTGCACCTCGGCGCGCCGTAGAGTGCGGCCGCCGGCGCGGATGACGTTCAGGTACTCCATCATCGCGGCGATGGCGGTGTTGTATTGCAGTGTGGAGATGTCCCCGGTCACCTTCTTGATCGTCGCGTGCAGCTTGTGGTTGATCTCGTCGGTCTCGGGTTCGCCGTCGGCGAGCTCGCCGTTGACGACGGCATCCCAGACGCGATCAAAGAAGCGCGAGATGCCGGTGATACCCTGGTCGCGAAAATCGCCGCCCTCCTCGTAAGGGCCGAGGAACATCAGGTAGGTCCGGAGCGTGTCAGCGCCGTACTTTTCGACGTACTCGTCGGGAATGACCACGTTACCCCGCGACTTGGACATCTTGGCGCCTTCACGCACGATCAGTCCATGTTTCCTAAACTGTTTGTAAGGCTCTTCGAAGGGGAGGTGGCCCAGGTCGTGGAGCGCCATGGTGATAAAGCGCGAGTACATGAGGTGGAGCACCGCGTGCTCTTCGCCGCCGATGTAGGTGTCGACGGGCAGCCACTTCTTCGTGCGCTCACTGTCGAAGGGGCGGTCCTGCAGATCGGTCGACGGGTAGCGCATGAAGTACCAGGCCGAGTCGAGGAACGTGTCGGAGACGTCGGTCTCGCGCTGCGCCGCGCCGCCGCATTTGGGGCACTCCACATGCAGGAATTCCTCGGAGCGAGCCAGCGGGCCGACGCCGCTCTCGTCGGGCTTGAAGTTCTCGACGAAAGGCAGCAGTACCGGAAGGTCTTCCTCGGGAACGGGGACGGTTCCGCACTTCTCGCAATGGATGACCGGTATGGGAGGCCCCCAATAGCGCTGCCGTGAGATGCACCAGTCGTGGATGCGGTAGTTGACGGTGAAGTTGCCGCGATTCTCTTTTTCGAGCCAGGCAGTGATCTCCTTGATCGCCTTCGCGGCAGGTACTCCGTCGAACACGCCGGAGTTGACCAGCACCTCGTCTTCGGTGTGCTCGGTGAAGGCGGCCTCGAGCTCGGCGCTCGGGTCGAAGCCTTCGTACTGATCTGCCGGGATAACGACAACGCGGATCGGTAGTTCGTATTGTTGCGCGAATTCGAAGTCACGCTCGTCGTGGGCGGGCACGGCCATGATGGCTCCCCAGCCGTACTCCATCAGCACGTAGTCGGCGACCCAGATGGGGATCTCTTCGCCGGTCGCGGGGTTGATGGCGACCGCGCCGGTGTCGACGCCTGTCTTCTGCCGTTCCTCGCCGGCCTTGCGCCGTTCCACCAGGTCCAAGGCGAGCGCGGTCTTGACGTACTTCTCGACGGTGGCACGCTGCTTCTTTACGGTGATGGCATCGACGAACGGATGCTCGGGCGCCAGCACCATGAAGGTGGCACCGAACAGCGTGTCGGGCCGTGTGGTGAAGACCCGGATGGTGTACTCGGGGTGACCGACGATCTTGAAATCGAGGTCAGCGCCTTCCGAGCGACCGATCCAGTTACGCTGTAGCCGCTTGGTGGACTCGGACCAATCGATCCACTCGAGGTTATCGAGCAGGCGCTGGGCGTAATCGGTGATCTTGAAGAACCACTGGTCCAAGTAGCGCTGCGTGACCTCCGTGGAGCAGCGCTCACAACGTCCGTCGATGACTTGCTCGTTGGCCAACACCGTCTTGCAGGACGGGCACCAGTTGACGGGAGCCTTGCGGCGTTCGGCCAGCTTCGCCTTGTAGAGCTGCAGGAAGATCCACTGGGTCCACTTGTAGTACTCGGGCTGAGTGACGTCGACGACCCGGTACCAGTCGTACATGAACCCCATCCGCTTGAGCTGCCGCGTGAAGTTCGCGATGTTGCGGGGGATAAGCTCCATCGGATGGACGCCCTGCTCGAGGGCAAAGTTCTCGGAATGGATGCCGAACGCGTCGAACCCGATGGGCTCGAATACGTCGTTCCCGTTGAGCTGCTTGAAGCGGCCGTGGATGTCGGCGCCGGTGAAAGCGTAGACGTTCCCGACGTGCAGCCCCTCCGCAGACGGATAGGGGTACATCATCAGGTTGTAGAAGGGGTGCTCCGCTCCGTCGATATCGACGCGGTTGAGCTCGGTGTCTTCCCACCGCTCCCGCCATTTCGACTCGACCGCACCCGGGTCGTACCGCTCAGCCATCCTACCGCGCCGTGCTCCCCAATCACACGAGAGAAGAGGCGGGCACAGTCACCCGCCTCGCGAGCCTGGAAACGCTTAATAGATACGTAGCTTTGGGGCAATATCAATGCCGGCCCGGCGGACCTGCCCGCCCTACTCGCCCAGCAGGCCTTCCAGCGAGGCCCAGGGATCCTCGGCGGCGCCGACGGCTGCGGCGATTCGAGTGAAGCTCTCGCTGAGGCTGTTTGGCTCCTCGTAGACCGCCTGAAAGAGCGGCAGTCGGTGGTAGTACAGGTGCTGGGCAATGAGCCGCGCATTGTTCAGCCGGGTCGGGTCGAAGCGGGCGAAGCTCTGGGTCTGCATCTGCGGCGCGTGCTCTCGCTTGAAGGTCTCGCGGGCTTCCCGCAGGAGCAGCTCGCGGCGTGGAGCTAGCGACTCGTAGGGGAGCGCCTCGGCGTACAGTGCTTCCAGCTCGTCCCAAAGGAAATCGAGGAACCTGCTCAGTTCGACCGTATCGTGCCAGCGGCTCTTGGCGAGCTGGCAGAGTCGGTCGTCGTGACCGCGGTCACAGAAGAACTCGATGGCGCCGACCGAGCCGACAAAGTTGGCGAAGCTCTCGTTGAACTTGACTTGACCGGTCACGAAGAGCGTGTTGTGGGTCACTTCATGGATCACCGTCTCGACGAGGCCGACGCTGTCCTGGCGCAGAACGGTCGAGAGGAGCGGATCGGGCAGCCAACCCAGCGTGCTGAATGCAGACGTGGTTCTCAAATAAGTGTCGTAGCGCTTCTCTTCGAGCTTGCGTTGCTCTTTCTCGGCCGCCCTCATGCTGAAGAACCCCTTGTAGGGCACGCGCCCGACGATGGGAAACCACCAGGTGTAGGCGGACAACCGGTCGGGCGGACTGGCGGAGAGTACCAGCGCCAAAGTGTCGCGGTCGATTCTGGAAAACGATGTATAGCTGTCGCCGACGTCGAGGTGAAGGTCGCGCCCTGCGAAGCTGCGAGCCTGCACCACGAGCTCCAGCTTGCCCCGCAACTCGGCGTCCAGCGACGGGTCGTTCAGCACGTCGTCGATGGGGCGGCGGCGGGCGAGAATGCGGGCCTCCTCCCAGGCGGCGCGGAGCACGTAGCCGGGCGAGCAGGAGAGCAGCGAGGAGCTCAGCACGATCAGGAACCCTGAGATGACCGCGACGTAGCTGAAACGCCGGGTCCACGTGGAAAGCCGCGATCTCGTCGCACCTCTCACGCGGCCTCCCAGTGGGCTAGCCGTTCGAGGGCCCGCAGCCGGTCGGACCTCCCGATGCGGGCCCGGCCGATGGCATCGCGCAGCCATTCTACGGAGAGATCGTACGTCTCGCGGTCGACGGGATACGGATAGCCGTCCTTGCCCCCGTGTGCGAAACTGAAGCGGGCCGGGTCGTGGAAGCTGGCTGGGGTGCCATGTGTCAGCTCGGCGATGAGCGACAGCGCCCGGATCGTCTTGGCGCCCACGCCTTTCAGCGCCAGCAGCGTCTCGAAGTCCCTCGGCTGGGCCTCGTAGGTGGCGAGCAGGATCTTACCGAGGTTGCGGGGGGCGATATCGCGGCGGATGTCGACGTGGTGGCGGGCCGGCAGCGCCAGCGTCAGAATGTCGGCCACCTCTTTCTGCACGCGCTCGGGCTTCTCGCGGGCGATTTCGGCCGATGCGGCTCGGGCGGCCGTCGAGTCCTTGGCGACGAGATCGAGCACGGTCTGCTCCGTTCGCTGCGACGCGATGCCCGAGTGCGGCTCACAGACGAAGTCGGTCGTGCTGGAGCCGAGCCAGTGGTAGCGCCGAGCCGACCGCGCCCGCTCGTGCATGCCCTGTTGAACGACGGCCCACTCGCCGTTTGGCGTGAAGAAGAAACAGTGGTGGTAAAGCTGATAGCCGTCCTGCAGCGCGGCGCTGTCCACCTTGGCGGACATGCGGCTAGCATAGACCAGCCGGTCGCCGTCCAGCCCGAGGCGCGCGGCGTGTGCCTGAAGCTCGTCGGGTGTCTTGCGGGAGGTTCGTCCCTTACCGCCGGCCACATATATAGAGGTGTCCTCCCCGGTGCCGGCCAAACCCTGCTTGAGCGCTCCGCACACGGTGGTCGTCAGGCCGCTGGAGTGCCAATCGAAGCCCAACACACAACCGAAGGCCTGGAACCAGTAGGGATCCGCCAGCCGGCGCAGGAATCGCGCGGCCCCGTGTTCGATCACGATGGTCTCGGTCAACGCGCGAGCGAGCCCGGTCATGCGCTGGAAGAGCCAGCGCGGAGCCCGTCCGCTGTGGAGGGGAAGTGTGGCGGTACCGGTTTGACGGGCCATGGCTCTGGATGTCACCTCGGGAGGTTTGAGATTCGCGCCGCTCTTATTATACTCGATGAGGTAGCGGGCGATCCATGACCTCGGAACGAGCGGGGCACCTTTCGCGTTTGTGGTGTACAACCATTCGTGAAAGGCGCCTAGTAACCGAGATGGGAGGGGCGTGGCGATGGCGGATAACCCGAACTACGTGGACCCGGAAGAGCTTCGCGAGGAGCTGCTCGAGCTGGCTGAGGTGATTCGCAGGCTGGATGAAGATGGCGAGCTGCTGGATGCGGCCCCCGAGCTGATCAAGATATTCGGCAACCTCCGCTCGCAGTTGTTCGAGTACGAGGTTCGCCATACCAAACGGCTATTCGGCGACGTCAAGGATCCGCCGGAAGTAGTGGAGGCCCAGCGCATCGTCCACGAGGCGGCGCGAAACCTGGACGATGAGGACGAAGAGTGGTGGCGCCGCTTCTCGTCGGAGCCTGACGAGCGGGGGGATCGCTGACGGGCTAAACCCTGATTCGTCCCTCGAGCATCTGCACGGCGCAGCCGGCGATTTCTACATCGCCGACGGCGCCGTTCTCCTTCAACACCCTGACACGCACGCGCCCTGGGCGGCCAAGGACGTCGCCCTGCTCGCCCTTGAACTCTGACCAGCCCGATCCCGTCGAGTCCTCAGTCATATTCTGATAGATGACTCCCATCGGCCCTTGAGCGCTGCCCGTGACGATGTCCTCCGGCACACCATGAAACGGCGCGAAGAAGCGTAGTTGCCAGTGAGAGTCGGAGTCGACGGTGTCCGTCGTGAAGAAGGTGAAGGCGGCGGTCGAGTCGATCCTTCGCAGCTTCTCCGCGTCCAAGGTCAGGGATCGCAGCGCATCTTGGTCGCTTATCGGCAGGTACCAGTAGTTGAGGGTCGTGTGGCGCAGCCATTCCCCAGCTAGCCGGTCCGGGCTCACGCCCCAGAGAGCGGCGAAGCCTGCACGGTCCAGCTCGAGCGGCTCGAACGTGGGCACCGGGATCTGCATGAAAACCACGGGCCGGCCCGCCTGGCGCGCGATGCGGATGCGCAGCACACCGGACAGCGTCTCCACGCGCAACTGGCGTTCCTCACCCTCGCGGATGGAGTACACGCCGTGCTCTGCGGCGGCCGTGAAGGCGGCGATGGTGGCGTGCCCGCAGAGGTCGACTTCCAGGGCGGGCGTGAACCAGCGTAGCCGTACGTCGGCGTTGGAGCTGGAAGGTGGAAGCAGGAAGGCCGTCTCGGCGAGGTTCATCTGGCGGGCGATGTTTTGCATGAGCTCGTCATCGAGGCCGGACGCGTCGGTGACGACGCCGGCGGGGTTACCGGCGAACGGTGTGTCGGTGAAGGCGTTGTACTCGAATATCTGTATGGCGCCGTTGGCTGGCATGACTGACGTTACTCCTCGAAATCCGCCTCATCCAGATCGGCCTGGGCGTTCTCTGGATCTAGCGGTTGCTCTTCGTCCTCGTGCAGCCGTCGATAGAGGAAGAACGACAGGCCGGCCGCGCCGAGCGCGCCGGCGGCGGATGCGATGATGCCGCCGATCTTGCGACGGCGTCTCCGCCGCTCCTTATCCTTCTGGCGCTTCTTGCGGGCTGAGGGGAGAGGCCAGGTCCAGAGGTGCCGGTCGAGGTCGGTCTTGTAGAGATCGCGAATGCTGCGCCCGGCCTCGCGGGGCCGGGCCTTGGCACGACGGTCCCTGGCGGCCAGGCTGGTTTTGCGGCGTCGTTCAGCCCCGCTGCGGCGCTCGACGATCCGTCGTTTCTCACGCCGGACTTTGGCCGGGCTACGTTCTCGGCTTTTCTTGCCAGATTTCCGGGTTGCCATCGTCGCGCCTC
>JBDHAI010000017.1:0-16774 GCA_039588155.1 Gemmatimonadota bacterium
CGTCCGCCGCCGTATGTGGGGCACGCGATCCCACGACCACCTGAATCGGCGCGATCTGAATCGGTGAAAGCTGCAACGTGAAATTCGCCTCCACCGCTGCGCCCGGGCCCACCGCCACGCTCCGACTCAAGTCCTGGTATCCGAGCTGGCGAATCCGCAACCTGTGCGTCCCAGGCGGGATTGCAGTCAGCCGGTAATCCCCGTTCGCATCGCTGAACGTGCTACGGAAGAGAGCCTCGATCTCGATCGAAGCACCAGCGAGCGGTGCGCCGGCCGGGTCGGTGATCGAGCCTGCGATGGTTCCGGTCTGGGCCGTCAGGGGAAGTGTGCTGAATAGCGTGAGGACCGGAACAGCAACCAAAGCGCGGAACACGAGTTTCATCGTGCGCCTCCTGGTCGGTGCCGTCGGCTAAGCCGTGGCGGAGAGACCGCTGCTATTTGTTTGGATCATTCAAGGTAAGCCCGCCGGAGCTCGATGGTCAAGGAGATTCGCGCCGCGCCCCTAGGCAACCTATCTTTAAGGTCAGGCTTGAGATAAAGAGGTCACCGTCCCCCAAGCCGACAAAGACGTGGAAAGACGCTGGACTCGGTAGCGCTGGCGTTCTTGTGCTGCGGCGTCAGTCCACTTGCTGTTGGTCGGCGTCAGGAGGTCACGCTGAAGAAGTCCATCGGCTACAATCCCGACGGCCGTTTTGCGGCGGCGCTGATTGCCCATGCGATCAAGACCGCGCGAAGGATCGAAAGCCCGAACAATCAAGAGGCACGCGTGAGCGCGTTGAGGGCCATCGAGTGGCTCGCACGACCCGAGTCGGCCGACCTGTGGTTTGACATGGCGGGCTTCGAATATGACGCCCTGGTCGAGCGTCTTCCCTTGGAGCGCTGGATCGCGCGTGGCCGCGACCTATTGGCAAGCGACGCTCGCCTTAGGGAAGCCGTGACCTGAGCGACGGATGCCGGACGTGCAAGAGGTCGCTGACACAGCAGAGTGGAGAGCACGACTTTCTTGAGGGGCGGGACGAAGGCAGCGCCGCGGTCGGTTTCGCCGTGATAACGCGAGGAAGTCGTTGCCTCAACTTCAATCACCGGCGCAAGGATGCACCGGTACGCTTTTGTCCGATGTGTGGCGAGGTGGTGAATACCGACATCGCCGTGAAGAAGTGCGGTGAGCAAACCCATGCAAGTCGACGACGTGACCGGGCCAGATATTGTGTAGATTGTGGCGAACAGCTCTTTCGAAGAAGGTGATCAAACCTACCGCCGACGCACGTCTTTCACCTTACTCAGGTTCCCGGACCGGAACGCCTCGGCCATAGCCAGCGGCACCTGCGCTTCGGCCTCCACCACACGCGCCCGCATCTCCTCCACCAGCGCCCGCTTCTCCTGTTCCGCGGCCACCGCCATGGCGCGTCGCTCCTCCGCCTTGGCCTGGGCGACCCGCTTGTCGGCCTCCGCCTGATCGGTTTGCAGCTCGGCGCCGATGTTCTTGCCCACGTCCACGTCGGCGATATCGATGGAGAGGATCTCGTATGCGGTTCCTGCGTCGAGACCTTTATCCAAGACTGTCTTCGAGATGCGGTTGGGGTTCTCGAGTACCGCCTTATGGCTCTCGGCCGACCCGATCGTCGAGACAATCCCCTCGCCCACCCGGGCCAGGATCGTCTCCTCACCGGCGCCGCCCACCAATCGGTTGATGTTGGCCCGCACCGTAACTCGGGCGGTGGCGATCAGCTGGATGCCGTCCATCGCCACTGCCGCTACCCTCGGCGTCTGGATCACCTTCGGGTTGACCGAGACCTGAACCGCCTCGAGCACCTCGCGACCCGCCAGGTCGATGGCGGCCGCCTGCTTGAAGCCGAGCTCGATGTTCGCCTTGTCGGCGCTGATCAGAGCGTTGACCACGTTGCCCACATCGCCGCCGGCCAGGTAGTGTGCTTCTAGATCCGTGATGTCGAGATGCAGGCCAGCCTTGGTGGCGGAGATGAGGGGCCAGACGATCGTCGCCGGGTTCACTTTCCGGAGCCGCATGCCGATCAAGTTGGTGAGCGCCACGTAGGCGCCCGATGCGAGAGCCGTAACCCACAGACGCACAGGCACCATCCACAAGATGGCCATGATCAGCAAGAAGCCTGCGAGCACCAGAAACAACGACAAACCGGAAAGCAGCTCTTCCATTTTTCCCTTACTACCTAACTCGATGTTTCTTGGTCACGGGTTGAAGCACGTCAGCCGGCCGCTGTCGACGCGGCTCCGAGGGCTGATGCTTGGGCTTGCTACAAGATGCGAACCCGGCGGGTGGGGAGCAACGTCCGGGATCGCGGGATTTGACGCGGGCCGGGGGCGCCTGCCAAATTGCCATCGTCCCCATCCCTGATACCCAAACCACCGAGCCCTAGACATGGCCACCATCTCCTTCACGCTAAACGGCCGTTCACGCACCGTGGATGTCCCCGCGGACATGCCGATCCTCTGGGTCATCCGCGACGTCGTTGGGCTGGCCGGCACCAAGTTCGGCTGCGGAATCGCGCAGTGCGGGGCCTGCACCGTCCACCTGGACGGCGAGGCGATCCGCTCCTGCGTCATCCCGGTGAGCGCCGCCGAAGGCAAGTCGCTCACGACCATCGAGGGCCTTTCCGCGGACCGCTCGCACCCGGTGCAGCGCGCCTGGATCCAGGAGGACGTGCCGCAATGCGGCTACTGCCAGTCAGGCCAGATCATGAGCGCCGCCGCCCTGTTGAAGACGAACGCCGATCCGACGGACGGCGAGATCGACACGGCGATGCGCGGCAACATCTGCCGCTGCGGGACCTACATGCGGATCCGCCGCGCCGTGCGCCGGGCCGCCGAGATCGGATAGGCGAGCTGAGCCGGGAGAGAAACCGATGACCGGAACGACCATCGACCGCCGCGACTTTTTGAAGATCACTGGCGCCGCCGGCGCCAGCCTGACGCTGGGCTTCTACCTGCCGGGTTGCGCCCGAGAGCCGGCCGGGCCCGCGGAGCCCGTGGAACTGAACGCCTGGATCCGCATCGAGACCGACGGCTGGGTACGCCTGATCGTGGACCGCTCGGAGATGGGCCAAGGGGTCGCCACATCGCTCCCGATGTTGCTGGCCGAGGAGTTGGAGGTGCCCTTCGAGTCGGTTCGCTTCGAGTTCGCGCCGGCGGACGAGGCCTACTTCAACCCGGCGGTCGGCTCGCAGGGGACCGGCGGCAGCACCAGCGTGCGGGCGGCCTGGGAGCCGCTGCGGCGCGCGGGCGCCGCCGCGCGGATGATGCTGGTGGCGGCCGCGGCCGAGCGCTGGGGCGTTCCGGCATCGGAGTGTCGGGCCGAGGCCGGTCGCGTGGTTCACGAGGCCGGCGGCAAGGAGGCGGCGTACGGTGAGCTGGCGGAAGCGGCGGCGGCTCAGACCGTCCCCGAGGACGTGGCGCTGAAGCCGGTTCCTGAGTTTCGTTTGCTGGGCACCCGGCGGGGCCGACTCGACACGCCCGTCAAGACCGATGGCTCCGCCGTCTTCGGCATCGACGTCCAGCGCGAGGGCTTGCTGGTGGCCAACGTCGCCCGCTGCCCCGTGTTCGGCGGCCGCGTGGCGGGCTACGATGACTCCGCGGCTCGGGCGGTCCCCGGCGTCCAGGATGTGATTCAGTTCGAGGACCGCATCGCCGTCATCGCGGACACTTACTGGGCGGCCCTGCAGGGGCGACGGGCGCTGGAGATCGAGTGGGACGAGGGTGCGGTCGCCGGCCAGAGCAGCGAAAAGATCTCGGCGCAGTTCCGAGAGCTGGCGGCCCGGCCCGGGGCGGTAGCCCGGAGCGACGGCGACGCCCGGGCGGCCCTCGCTCGTGCGGGGCGCCGCCTCGAGGCGGTGTACGAGCTCCCCTTCCTGGCCCACGCCACCATGGAGCCGATGAACGCCACGGCGGACGTCCGCGCCGACCGCTGCGAGGTCTGGGCGCCCACACAGAACCAGACCGGCACGCAGAGTTTCGCCGCAGAGATCGCTGGGCTCTCCCCGGAGCAGGTGTCGGTCCACACGACGTACCTGGGCGGCGGCTTCGGGCGCCGCTTCGAGCTCGACTTCGTTTCCGACGCGCTCCACTGCTCGAAAGCCGTGGGGGCGCCGGTCAAGGTGGTCTGGTCCCGGGAGGACGACGTTCGGCACGACTGGTACCGGCCCGCCTCCTACCAGGTGCTTCGCGCCGGCCTCGGCAGAGACGGCCGGCCCGTCGCCTGGACCCACCGGATGGTGGTCCCCTCGATCATGAAACGGGTCTTTCCCAGCTTCGTCCAGAACGGTGTGGACGGCGAGGCGGTCGAGGGCGCCGTGGGCCTACCTTACGCCATCCCCGCTGTGCACGTCGACTATCACGACGCCGACACCGGGGTGCCGGTCGGCTTCTGGCGTTCGGTCAACCACACCCACAACGCCTTCGCCATCGAGTGCTTCGTCGACGAGCTGGCCCGCGCCGCGAGTCGCGATCCCTTCGATTACCGGCGCGAGCTGCTGGCCGACGCGCCACGGCACCGGCGCGTACTCGAGCGGGCAGCCTCGGAGGCGGGCTGGGGCACGTCGCCGGGCGCCGGCCGCGGCCGCGGCATCGCCGTGCACGAGTCGTTCGGGTCGTTCGTCGCTCAGGTCGCCGACGTGTCGATCGAGGACGGCCAAGTCCGCGTGCACCGCGTCGTCTGCGCGGTGGACTGCGGGCCGACCGTCAACCCATCGATCATCGAGGCGCAGATCCGCAGCGCCATGGTCTACGGCCTGACTGCTGCGCTCTATGGCGAGATCACGATCGAGGCCGGCCGCGTGGTGCAGGGGAACTTCCACGACTACCAAATGCTGCGCATCGACGAGATGCCGGAGGTCGAGGTGCACATCGTCGAGAGCGAGGGCGCGATCGGGGGGATCGGCGAAGTGGCGACCCCGCCCATCGCGCCGGCGGTGGCTAACGCCGTGTTCGCGCTCACCGGCCAACCCGTAAGGAGGCTGCCGATTCGGGCTTAACGTGTCTGGCGGTCGGACACGGCTGCTATTTCACTTCCATGAACACGCGCATGGTGGGATCCATTACGCCGTCCTCCGCCTTGGCGCGCGTGCCCTCCGGCGAGTCCAGGAATGCTTGGAGCGCATCCATATCGGTGACGTCGATCAGAAGCCCCGTCAGGTTTGGGTTATCGACGCTCTGAAAGACGCGCACGCTGGGCGCGCCATGCTGCGCAAACATCTCATGCCGACTGTCGGCACCCTGCCAAGCCGCCAGCCAGCGCGCGGCATCCTCGACCTCGTGGGTGATGCTCAGGGTCGTACCGCCGGAGCCGCCGGGCAAGTCGCTGTTCCAGACATCGTTGGTGATCTTCCACTCACCGCCGACCTGTCGCCAAACCTCGATATATTTGCCGCGGTCGACTTCCATACCCTCCACTGTCATGAGCGTGTAGGTCCCGACGCGATAGCCGAGGTCGCCGGCGACCATCGCCTCGACGGTCTCGAGCTCGCCCGTGATGCCGGCGTCGATCATACCGCCGAAAATCTCTCTCACGGCGGCGTGTCCCTCGACCAGCGCGGCGCCCGGCGGCATCAGCCGGCAGTCCTCGGTATACAGCGCCACGATCGCGTCGACGTCGCCCGCGTTAAGGGCGGTCTCCCAGGCGTCGGCCTTCGCGGCGAGCTCGGGGCTTTCCTGCGCGGCCGGCGGATAGCAGGCGGCGGCAGCGATGATCACCAGCAGTGCAGCGAAGTTGAGCTTTCTCATCGTCCCTCCTTGTCAGGAATTACTCGAGGCCCATGCGCTCGAGCAGTTGCCCGAAGCGCGGATCGGAGCGCAGCGGGTCGAGTGCGGGGTGCACCTTGAGGTAGAAGCTGAGCCAGGAGTTCTCGTCGATCGCTCGGTTCAGCCACTCGAAGGCGCGGTCGTGCTCGCCGAGGGCGGTCCAGAGGAATCCAACGAGACTGGGGTCCGGCTTATGGACGATCGCCTGCTCGAGCAGCTCCCTGGCCTTCTCGGCTTCGCCTTTGAGGGCGTGGATGAGGGCGCGTTGAGCGATCACGCTGCCTTCCTCCTTCCCAAAGCGTTCCGCCATCCAGTCGTTGGTTTCGAACGCCTCGTCGAACATCCCGCGTTGCGAGTAAATCCAACCGGAGTAGGCGACCGCGCTGGTGAAATCGGGCTCCAGCGCGAGCGCCCTCTTGATTTGCCGGAGCGCGCCGTCGACGTCGCGGGCGAGGTCGAGGACGATGGCGACGGTGACGAGGATGGCGTGGGAGAGAGGATCCAGCTCCTCGGCGCGCCGCACCTCCCGCACCGCTGCATCCATACGGCCGAGCGCCGCCAGCAGCGTGGCGTACCACTGGTGGGCCGTGGCGTAGTTGGGGTTGAGCTCGATGGCCCGCTGATAGGCCCGCTCCTCACCCTCCCAATCGCGCTCGCGGCGCAGGACCTGACCCATCGAGGTGTGCGCCTCCGCCAGCGAGTCGTCGAGATCGCACGCCCGCTGCGCGGCCGCCTTCGCTTTGGCGTACGCCTCGTCGCGTTCGATGATCCCGTAGGACCCTAGCAACAGAAAGGCGTCGGCGAGCCCGGAATAGGCGAGGGCGAAATCGGCATCGCGGGCGATGGCGCTCTCGAAGTAGTCGACCGACTGGGTGAGGCTGGCCTCGTCGCGGTGGTTCCAGAGATGACGGCCCTTCAGGTAAAGCTGATAGGCGTCGAGGTCGGACGTCGGCCGCTTGGCCGGTGACGGTGTCGCTTCCGAGGCCGGCCGTGCCACCTGCAGCCGGCCCTTGATGGCGGCGGCGATCTCGTCCTGGACGGCAAACACATCGTCCATACCGCGATCCCAACGCTCCGACCAGAGATGGTAGCCGTCGGCGACGTTGATCAGCTGCGCCGTCACCCGCAGACGGTCACCCGACTGGCGCACGCTGCCCTCCAGCACGGTGGAGACGCCCAGCCGCCGGCCGGCTTCCTTGATGTCGACGGTCTGGCCCTTGAAGGCGAACGATGAAGTGCGAGCGGCCACCTTCACATCGGGGAGCTTGGTCAGCGAGTTGATGATCTCCTCGGTGACACCGTCGCTGAAGTACTCGTTCTCGGGATCGCCGCTCATGTTGGTGAACGGCAGCACGGCGATGGAGCCCTCACCACGGGGCGACGGCGTGGACGGCGGCGTGAAGGTGTCGGACCAGGCGCGGCGCGCACCGATCAAGGCGCTGACGAAATCGGCGCCGCAGGCGTATCGCTCGTCCGGCGACTCGGCCAGCGCGGTGCGCACGGCCTGTTTGACCTCTTCCGGGGCCTCCGCAGGGAAACTGAGCTCGGGCAGCGGCTCGCTGACCCTTTGCACGAGCAGCGCGATGGGCGTCGGGCCGGTGAACAGCGGCTCGCCCGTCAGCATCTCGTGGAGCACCAGACCCAGACTATATATGTCGCTTCGCCCATCGACCTCCCGACCCTCACGCGTCTGCTCGGGACTCATATAGGCCGGCGTGCCGATCAACATGCCCTCCTGGGTCAGCTGCTCTCTGCCCTTGCCGGCCTCGGAGAGCGCCTTGCCGATCCCGAAGTCGGTAACGACGGCCACACCCTCGTTCATCATGATGTTGGCGGGCTTGATGTCCCGGTGTACGACGCCCTGGCGATGGGCGTAGTCGAGGGCCGAGGCGACGGCGCGGGCGATGTCCGTGGCCTCGTCGACCGGCAAACGCCCCTCGTCCCGCACGCGGTCCTTGAGCGACGGCCCGCTCACGTAGGGCATGACGTAGTAGAGGAGGCCGGAGGCGTCGCCGGAATCGTGAAGCGGCAAGATGTGGGGATGGGTCAGCCGCGCGGCCATCCGGATCTCGCGCAGGAAGCGCTTCCGCCCCACCTGGGACGCCAGATCGGGCTTCAACACCTTGACGGCGACCTCGCGCTCATGCTTGACGTCCTGGGCCCGGAAGACGAGGGCCATACCGCCGGCCCCGACCTCGCGCTCCAGCTGGTAGCTGCCCCGGAGCGCCGAGCACAGCTGGGTCAGCTGTCGGGGCGCGAGGCTCGATTCCAGAGCGGGCATCTCATCTTCGCGACACCCGCCCCGTGCCTTCGGCACGTTGTCGAAGGCGGCCTTGAAGCGGTCGAGGAAGTTTGTCATCAGGCCCCCAGCTTATGCGGGGGCTGCCATGGTGGCAAGGTCGGACTGCGGTTCTCTCCCAACAGGCGCATAGAACGCAGGCGGAGCGCCGATCCGGCCAATGATTTGCGCCTGAGCCGGCATGATCCCGTCCTGATCACCGCCTGATCGCCCCCGCCTAGCTTGTCCCACGAACGCAGGACACAGCCCAGTCTACCAACCCGAACTTAGGAAAACGAGCCCAAGGAGGCCCCAGCGATGCAGGCTCAGAACCGGATCATTGACCTCTACCAGACGGATCTAGACCGGCATCTGTTCGCCATGGAGCCGAAGCGGCGGCAGCGCGGCGAAAAGCCGATCATCAACCTGGTGTCGGAACGGGTCGGGGAGTGGATGGGCGGATGGGTACGCTGGCGCACGGCACTGGCTAACGGCGTCTTCTCTCTCCTCTAGTCCGGCGGACCCCGTTAGTCACCTCTTGGCGGGGTGCCGAGCCGCGCCCCGCCCGCAGTAGTGCCGTCGCCGCCGACCTTCAAAGACTCACTCCGCGAGTTCCCCAGTCAGCCGCTCAGTCTCGCTCAAGAAATCGGCGACCGCGTGCTCGAGCGCACCCGCGGTACGCGCGAGCACCCCCCAACCCTCCGGCGCCGCCACCCACCAGCTGTACTCGGTGTGAGTCTGGCCGATCCGCACGTACAGCTCGCACGTCTGGCCGTTGCGGCCGTCCCCACCCTCGACGATCGCCGGCACCTCCGCGCTTTCCAGCCACCGCCAGACACGATCCCACAGCCCGCCCGGCGCCGCACCTTCCCAGCGCCGGCTTCCACCCAGGCGCGGACCGCGGCGGATGGCGCGGATGCGATGACTACAGCTCCCGTTCTGGTAGAGCGCGATCTGCGTCTCCTCTGCCGGCGGGAGGTGGTCGTAGAACGTGTAGACGAGCAGCCGCGGACTCCACGGAAGATCTTTGATCAGTTCCCAGTCCATTTTGGTTAGCTCCCGGCATACCCCACCGCACGATACCGAATCGTACTCTGGATGCAGGCGTTGGCCGGACCGGAGGGCAGTGCTGCAGGCCTCCTGGGCGGGAAGAGGGTGGCAACACCACTAATTTAGTGCACTTAGGCCGTTTTTGTCCATATTTTGCTGTCAGGGAGGTTATCAGGCCGGGACTTTGCGCTGAGGCCGTCCCGCACCATCTTAGGCGCCATGGCTAGCTCCAACCGACCGAAGGGCTATCAGACCCTTCTGGCCGACCTCAAGCGGCGACATGTCTTCAAGGTCGCCGCGGCGTACGGCGCCACTGCCTTCGTGCTGCTCGAGGTGGCGGACCTCGTCTTTCCGCGCCTCGGACTTCCGGACTGGTCGATCACGTTCGTCGTCGCCCTCGTCATCATCGGGTTCCCAGTGGCGCTGATCCTCGCCTGGGCGTTCGAGCTGACACCGCAGGGAGTGCACCGCGCCGAGCCCGCCAGCTCGGGCGAACTCCAAGCGATCGTCGCGCAGCCGCGGAAGAGCCGCTGGCCGGCCGGGCTACTGGCACTAGCCGGTACGGCGCTGCTGCTGACAGGGATCTGGTTTGTCGGGGGGCGGCAGCTGGCCGAGTCGGCGAGACAGGTGGAACACGCCTACGCAGAAAGGTCCGCCACGTTGGCGTTGCACAACTGGTATCGCTGGGTCCTGCGCTCCGACCCCACCTACAACCAGGTGCTGCACCGCATGGGACTCGCCGCGCCGGGCGGCGCGCCCTGATCGCGCAGTGCCAGTCTCCCGGATCTCCACCACCAACCCTAAATAGTTGCTCCAACAGCAGCCCTAGCTCGACCGCCCTTCGGGATGGCGGTTCTATTTGACACGGATGTAAACATTGTTTACTATGGATATACTATGTTACAACCCACCCTGTACCCACAGACCCGCGCACTCCAGACCCAGGACCGCATCCTCGCCGCGGCCCGCTCGCTGCTCGCCCAGGGGGGTGCCCCGGCCTGCGCGATGCGCGCGGTGGCCGAGCGCGCGGGGGTCACGCCGGGCGCCATCTACCGGCACTTCAGCGACAAGGACGCCCTGGTGGCGCGGGTGGTCGAGCTGGCCTTCCAGCACTTCGAGACGTTCCTGCTCGAATCTATCGTGTCGCTACCCGTGGGATCGTTCGCGCGGATCGCCGCGCTGGGCGAGGCGTACATCCGCTTCGCGCAGGAGAACGAAGAAGAATTCAAAATCATCTTCACGCCGCAGGTGACGGAGCGGAAGAAGGTGGATGAGATTCCGGGCCGGGCCGGCTACCCGATCCTGCGCCGCTGCATCGCCGAGGCGATGGCGGCCGAGGCGGTGCGGCAAGCCGACCCAGACCTCGTCGCCTTCTATCTGTGGTCACGGGTACACGGCATCGTCATGCTGCTGCTGGCCTGCGACCTCGATGACGCATTGGACGTAGCGGGAGGAGCGAGTGCGCTCAACCTGTTCGAAGCGACCCGCACCTTCGTAACCGACGGACTCAAGCGGACGGATGCGCGATGAACGACTCGACGGCCCGAACGACCGCGGCTCGCAGGGCGGGCTGGCTGCTGCTGGGGGTCGCGCTGCTGCTATTCTCGAACGGGCGCTGGATATTCGCGCCGGCGGCGTGGCTGGCCCCCGTCGGCTGGCTGGTGTTCCTGGAACGCTCGCGACCTACGCCCGGCATCGTCACCGCGTTCGTCCCCTTCCTGCTCGTCGAGTTCGCAGTGTGGTGGGGGATCATCCCGGTGCCCGGCGCGCTCTACTTCGTTATCACCGGCATCTACGCACTGGTCTACTTCCTCCCCTTCGCCATCCATCGCCTTCTGGCTCCGCGCATCGCCGGCTTGCCTTCGACCTTCGTCTTCCCGCTGGCCTGGGTGAGTATCGAGTTCGTGTTCCAACGTTGGGTCACGCCGTACGGCAGTTGGGCCTCGCTGGCCTACACGCAGACGGACTATCCGTCTCTACTCCAGCTCGCCTCACTGACCGGGGTCGCGGGCATCGCGTTCCTCGGCGCCTGGTTCGGTTCGATCACCGCGTACATCCTGAAGCCGCAACAGACGACGCAGGCGCGTCGCTGGTCTGCCGGCATCTACGCTCTGGTGCTGCTCGCGATTGTCGTCTTCGGCCAGCTCCGCCTTACAGCCTCCGAGCCGGCGGGCGAGCTCGTACGCGCGGCTGGGCTGGTGGGATCACCGGAAATCACGCGCGAGCTGGAGACGCTCATCGCGCCCGCCCGCAGAGGCGAATCCCTGGAGCTCTCGACCTTCTTGTCGCTTGGCGCGGTCGCGGCTGAGCTGAACGAAGACCTCTTCCGCCGAACGCGGCGCGAGGCACGCGCCGGCGCGCGGATCGTCGCCTGGTCGGAGACCGCCGGGCGCGTGATGAAGGCCGACGAACCGGCATTCCTTGAACGGGCGAGCCGTCTGGCCGCTGAGGAAAGCATATACCTCATCCTCGCCTACGGCGTCTGGCGCCCGAACACGCAGCCTCCGCTCGAGAACAAAGCCGTGGCGATCGATGCGCAGGGTGAGGTGGTATGGGAGTATCACAAAGCGCACCCGGTCATCGGCGCCGAATCGTCGTTCGTGGACGCGGGGGACGGGCTCATCCGCAGGCTGGAGACGCCGTACGGAGCGATCGGTGCCGTGATCTGCCACGACCTCGACCACCCGGCCCTGCTGCGTCAGGCGCGCCGCGAAGGGATCGGGCTCATCGTCGGACCATCGGCGGATTGGCCGCTCATCGGGCGGCTTCACGCGAACATGGCGAGGCTACGCTCGATCGAGAGCGGCTTCTCTCTGCTCCGCCCGACGAGCGGGGGCCGCTCGATCGCCACCGACACACGTGGCCGCGAGGTTGCCGCCGTGCACGGGAGCGAGGACGCGATGATCGCCTACGTTTCAGCGGCATCGATCGGTACGGTCTATGGAGCGGTGGGCGATCTCTTCGCCTGGTTGTGCCTGGTCGGGTTCGTGTCGCTGACGGTCGTGGCGATCCTGAAGCCGCGATATCGGTAAGGTGCGGCTCAGGGTCGGACATAGCAGTTGCGTCGGGGAGGGCACGGCACAGAGCCCAGAGCGGACATTTGGAGCGCCCTGGCCCGTCTGAGATCGCTGCCCGTTATGCGCGACATGAAGCGAGGGCTCTGTGCCGTGCCCGACCGAATCCGCGACATGAAGCGAGGGCTGTGTGCCGCGCCCGACCGAATCCGCGACATGAGGCGAAAGCCCTGAGCCCTACCCTAGCTTCCGAGCGCTGTGTCCGCTGGAGGCATCTTCGCTGGCCGATAATCTGAGGGTTGACGTTTTGGTGGGCGTCGTGGTACCTGATAGGCTGCCCCGGGCCGTTAACCAAAGCACACCCAACGAGCCTATCCTGTAATGACGAACTCCACGAAGCCGACCTTCGCCCGTGATCTCGGGCTGTTCGACGCCACGATGATCGGCGTCGGCGCGATGATCGGGGCGGGTATCTTCGTGCTCACGGGGATTGCCGCCGGCGAATCGGGTCCCGCCTCGCTGCTCGCCTTCGCTCTGAATGGGGTCGTCACCCTGCTCACCGCGTTCGCCTACGCCGAGCTCGCTTCGGCGATCCCGCGGGCGGGTGGCGGCTACTCGTTCGTGCGGATGGCGTTCCCGGGCGCGTTGGGCTTCACGGCTGGCTGGATGCTCTGGTTCGCTTACACCGTGGCCTGCAGCCTGTATGCCCTGGGGTTCGCCGGCTACTTCTGGGAATTCTTCCACAAGTATATGCCCAGCCTGACCGCCAGCCTCTTCGCGGTGACGGGGCAGCACATACCCATTTTGATCATCACGCTGCTGATCGGGCTCTTCTTTATCCGCTTGAACATCCGGGGGACGGAAGTGACGGGTCAGGCGGAGAACGCTCTGACGCTGGCCAAGCTGGCGGTGTTGGGGATCTTCGTGGTCTACGGGTTGAGGAAGGTCTTCGGGGCGCCGGAGCCGGCGATGGAGAACTTCTCGCCGTTCTTCCCGTTCGGGGCGGGCGGCGTGATTGTGGCGATGGGCCTGACGTTCATCGCCTTCGAGGGTTACGACCTCATCGCCACGGTGGCGGAAGAGATCAAAGAGCCGGAGAAGAACATCCCCCGCGCCACGTTCATCGCCCTGGCGGTGACGGTGACGATGTACATGCTGATCCTCTTCGTCGCGCTGGGGGCGGTGAGCACGGGCGACGGGCCGAGCTGGCAGTTCCTGGGCGCCTATAAAGAGACGGCGATCGTGAGAGCGGCGGAGGATTTCATGCCCGCCTTCGGCGTGGCGCTCATTGTGTTCGGCGGGCTGCTGTCGACGATGTCGGCACTCAACGCGACCGTGCTCGCGTCCTCGCGGGTCGCCTTCTCGATGGCTCGAGACAATTGGCTGCCGAAAGAGATGTCGAAGATTCACCCCGAGCGCCGAACACCAGGCGTCGCGATCATGGTGACCGGTGTGATTCTTCTGGCTATGGCGCTCACCCTGCCGATCGAGGCGGTGGGCTCGGCCGCCAGCCTCATCTTCTTGCTCACCTTCGCGCTCGTAAACCTCTCGGTCATCGCGCTGCGCCGAAAGGCGCCCGAGATCCCGCGAAGCTACCGCGTGCCCTTCTACCCGCTGACGCCGATCCTCGGAATCGTCCTCAACGTCTTTCTGGCCCTCTACCAGTTCAAGTTCCAGCCGATCGCCTGGTACATCACCGCGGGCTGGGTGGTTCTCGGACTGCTGGTCTACTTCGCCCACTTCGAGAAGCTGGCCTCGGGCGTGGAGCCACAGGTTCTGATACCCAGCCAGCGACCGCTCGAGGAGAGGCCCGACCTCTCGGTCGTCGTGACCCTGCACAACCCCGACACTACGAAGACGCTCCTGGACATCGCCAGCCCCATCGCCCGCGCCCGCGACAAGAGATTGGTCGCCATGACGGTGGTGACGGTGCCCAGACAGCTCCCGATCCACGAAGGGATGCGGTTCATCCACCACCGCGAGCCGCTGCTCAGGCAGGCCCGGGAGTACGCGCAAGAGCACGGCATCGAAATCGAGACGGATGTTGTCATCGCGCACCAAGCACAACATGGAATACTGGAGGCCGCGTATCGACACCGGGCCGATGTGCTGGTCATGGGTTGGAAGGGCTACACCAATACTCGCGATCGCATCTTCGGCGAGGTGGCCGACCACGTCATCCGACACGCGCCGGCCGACCTGATATTACTCAAGCTCGAGGCCGACGCTGAATTCCGGCGCTGCCTCTTCCCCACCGCTGGCGGACCGCACGCGCGCCTGGCCGCGGAATTCCTGAACGTGCTGGGCAAGGCGCTGAAGCTCGAAGTGACAGCGGGCTACGTGGTGCCGCCGGGCGCCACGGCTATCCAGCGCGCCGACGCGGAACAATGGATCGAGAAGACGCTGACCCACGTCGATCCGGAGCTGCACGTAGAGAAGCAGTTGATCGAGGCGGAGTCGGTGGCCGGCGGGCTCGCCAAGGCCAGTCGCGACTACGACCTAATGGTCATTGGTGCAGCCAAGGAGCCACTCTTCCGCAAGATGTTGCTCGGCGAGATCCCGGAGAAGGTAGCACGACACTCACCGACGTCGGTGCTGGTGGTCAAGCGCTTCGAGGGCACGCTCAAGTCGCTGTTCAAGCGACTGATGGGGTAAGTGCACGGGGTCGGTCGGGCACGGCACAGAGCCCTCGCTTCATGTCGCGCGTGACGGGCAGCGATCTCTGACGGGCCAGGGCGCTCCAAATGTCCGCTCTGGGCTCTGTGCCGCACCCTCCCTGACGCGACCATGTCACCTCGCTGCGGACCGATGACACTTGCAGGGCCTGGGTCACTCACTTGGTCGTGAGAGGGCGGTGCGAGACAGGGGGTCACGAGCGGACATTTGGAGCGCGCCGGCCCATTCGAGGATCCTAGCCCGTCGCCGCGCGACATGAAGCGAGGACCCCCCTGTCTCGTCCGCCGACCCGCGACAAGAGCGAGGACCAAGACCGGGAACAAGAGAAGCGTTAGGGCGACGATCGACCGGTGGTAGCTGAGCGAGGCAGGGGCGCGCCTCTGAGCAGCAAGACCGCCAGCCAGGCCGCTACGAGGAACAGCAGCGGTGCCGTTCCGACGCCTGGGAAGTAGGCGCGGGCCGCCAGAGCGAGTCCGGTGTGGAGGATCCCGTTGGCGAGCTCGATCACCACCCAGAGCCATGCCCAACCACGAGCGCTAGGCCAGTTACCGCGAACGGGCCCAGCATAGCACCAGAGCCCGAAGGCTACGAACACGGTGTTGCCGATCACGAAGCCAACGCCGGGGTCGTTGGCGATGAGGCCGGTGACGTAGGCCGCGGGAGCAAAGACCACGTAGAGCCCGGTCAGGTATTCCTCGACCGAGTGCGCCGCCTGGACAAGTACGAGTAGCAGGAAGACCCGCTGGCTGCTTCGTCGCATGGTCGCCGCCTAGCGATTTGGCCCGCGTGCGGCAGGCGTTCCGGCTGCGCCGAGATCGATCTGGGCGCTGATGCGAAGTCCCTGCTCCTCATAGTACACGCTCACCCGACCCTCACCGACGCCGGCGAGGAACTCCCCGATCGCGCCGAAGTCCGGAGCTTCGCTCCATGCGCGAATGGATGCCGCGTCGAAGATGCGGGCCAGCGCACCCGCGCGGATCCAGGCGACTTCGTCGGGCGGCCCATCCCCGAGTGCCCAGTCGGGAGGTGTCCAGGTCGCGGCGTCACGCGCGAGTCGAGCACCGAGATCCAAGCTTCGCTGGCTGGTCGCGAAGACGAGTCGGTCGGCCACGAGTTGGAAGACCGGCCCGCTGAAGCTGCCGAAGGGACTCCAGAAGTCGAGCCCATGTGCGGCACCCCTCGCATGGTCGGCGTTCTTGACCTTGGGAAGAGCCAGTCCCAGCGAGCGTCCGCGGATCTGATCGGCCAACCAGTCTCTGAGGTCGATGAGGGCAGCCTCCAACCTATCGGGGTCACGCGCATCGAGGACCGCGACCATTTCGAGCGCTCCGTCGTCGTCACCTTCTATCAATAAGAGAAGTCCGCGCGCGCCTAGCGCGTCGACGATGTCGGTCTCGACGTTCCGGCCGCTTCGCGCCTCGAACTCATCGATCCAGAACTCCAGGTTGCGGAGCGGGCCGCCAGGATCGTTGGCAGCCAGGGTTCGGAGCCACGCCAAGCCGGTCTCGGGCTCGGTGCGGAACGCTTTGGCGATCATCACGTTCGCCGGAAGATCGCGGGGCAGCGCCGCGGGGCCGCGCTCCGCGGATAGCGCACGAGTGAACTCTTCGGGCACGACGGCTTGGTCGATGCCGACCCACATATCCGTGACGAGCTCGCCGTCGACGATGTCACGGCGCAAACCGGCGACCTCGACGGCCTCCAGGTCGGCGGCGACTAGCCGCGCCAGCGCCGCCGCTGGCCTAGCGCTCTGGAACTCGGCCCAGCGCCGCAAAGCCTCGCTCAACGCCGGGGTGTTTATGATGGCGCGCACCAGACCGCCAGCGGGCAGTCGCTCATCGAGCTGAGAGAAGTCGACGGTCTGGCGAAGCGATGTCCCATCGCCGGCAGCGATTCGCTCGATCAGCGACGCATGGTTCACCGACCCAATCCAGAGGGCGCCCCGCGCCTCGCGGGCGACCAGGGCGTCGCTCTCGGCGAGGCGCTG
>JBDHAI010000018.1:0-22025 GCA_039588155.1 Gemmatimonadota bacterium
CGAGCACCCAGATCGCGCTGCTCGTGGCGCCACTGCTCGTGTTCGTCTCACTCGCTTTCGGCAACCCGATGGGGTTGGCCTTCACCGCCTTCGAGGTGACGGCGGTCGCGTTGTCGGTGGGTGTCGTGACCGTGATCGCCCTCGACGGCGAGTCGAATTGGCTGGAGGGCGCACAGCTGCTGGCAGTCTACGGCATCCTGGCGGCCGCGTTCTTCTTCTTCTAGAAACACAGAAACGCGGCATTCGTTCGTCAAAGATCCTCTCCCGCAGGCACCCGGAGGGACGGCCCGATCAACCCGCGACAAAGTCCATACGATAGATCGGCGCGCTCAGAGCAAGCGCAGCGGCTTCGGGCCCCGTGCCGGTAGCACTCGAAGCTCGCCGCTCGCTGCCCGGGCTGCGGGTTCGCCCGCAACCGGGAGACCTGATCGCGGGGCTCAGCGTCGCCTTGATCCTGATCCCCCAGTCGCTGGCCCTCGCCGATCTGGCCGGGCTCCCGGCCTATCACGGTCTTTACGCGGCGGTGTTGCCGCTGCTGGTCGCGGCCTTCTTCGTCTCCTCACCGTACTTGCAGACGGGGCCAGTGGCGATAACCAGCCTGCTGACCTTCGGGGCGCTGAGCTCCATGGCCCTCGCCAAGAGCCCCGACTTCGTCGCCCTGGCGGCGCTGCTCGCCATCGTGGTCGGGCTGGCCCGGGTGGGACTCGGCCTCGCCCGGGCCGGCTTCCTGGCGCACTTCATGTCACACGCTGTGCTGGTGGGCTTCACGACGGGAGCGGCGATCCTCATCATCGCCTCACAGCTTCCCACTGCGTTGGGCGCGCAACCGCCAGCTGGGAAGTTGCTGGTGCAGGCGTGGTGGGCGCTGGCGCATCCCGGTTCCTGGGAGCTCGCCTCGATCGCGCTCGGCGGGCTGACGATCGTGCTTGTGCTGGGAGGCCGGCGGCTCCACGCGCTGTTTCCCGGCGTGCTGGTGGCGGTGGCCATAGGACTCGCGTTCAGCCTGCTGACGGGTTACACCGGCCCCAGCGTTGGCGCTATCCCTAGCGGCCTGCCTCCCTTTACTCTCGACCTGCCCTGGCGAGCACTCCCCGCACTCTTGGTTCCTGGCGGAGTGATCGCGCTTGTGGGCTTCGCCGAGCCAGCGGCGATCGCGCGTACGTTCGCGGCGCAAGACCGGCAGCGGTGGAGCCCTGACCGCGAGTTCATCAGCCAGGGAATGGCCAACCTGGCGGCAGGCGTGTCGGGCGGTTTCCCAGTGGGCGGCTCATTCGGCAGGAGCTTCGTCACGCGCTTGGCGGGAGGCAAGACACGTTGGAGCGGGGCGATCACGGGACTTTTGGCGGTTTTCCAAGCCACAAGCGCTGATCGCCTGGCTGACCTTCGCGGCGACGCTCGTGTTGGCACCGCGGATCGACTATGCTGTCCTCTTCGGGATCGCGCTTTCGGTGGTCGTCCATCTCTGGCGAGAGCTGCTGATCACGGTGCGGGCTCGCTACGAGAACGAGACCCTGACGCTGGAGCCGATGGGCGTGCTTTTCTTCGCCTCCGCTCAGCCCCTCGACGATGCCCTGATCGAGCAGCTCGCTCAGCACCCGGAGGCAAGCCGATTGGTCATCGACCTCAAGCGGCTGGGACGCATCGATTATACGGGAGCCCTCGCCATCAAGAGCGTCGCGGATGAGGCCCGACAGGCGGGTATGGAGGTCGAGATCGCCGACGTGCCCACTCAGTCCCGGAGGCTGCTGACACGAGTTCTCGGCCCGGACTCGCCGTACTTCAGGTAGAAGTGCCCCTCGGCCGTCCGCACAGGGATCGCCGACGTGCCCAGCCAATCGCGGAAGTAATCGACCCGGGTCTTTGGAGCGGACTCGCGCTAACACACTAGACAGGAGTCCGGCGAAACTGTGGAGCACCGCTCATATGCCGTCCAGTAGTCTTCATTACTGCCGCGGTGTTTGCAGGAACGCAGCTATGTCGGCCATCTCTTCAGCGCTTATGGCGGGCCAGGGGATTCCAGGATCGTCTCCGGCTTCGATGTGCGACCAGTGATTCCACACGGCAGAGATAACCTCGGCCGGCGACACCATGCCTGCGCTTTCAGCAAGATCACCAGCGATGCCAGTACCTTGGCCGTTGAAAGAGTGGCATGTGAGGCACTTCTTGCTGCGCAATAGCTGCCGTCCTGTCTGAGCATCGCCGGACTCGGCAAAGTACTGAACGGAATAGAGATAGGCCACGAGATCGGCTATCTCTCCGGCATCTAGCTCAGGTACGTGTATCCCGCGAGCTTGCATTTGAGCGGTCATCCCCGGCGCTTTGTTCCACATGGCTGCCGCAAACTGCGTCAGGTCCCAACGGACTCCACGCCGAGCCAGATCCGGACCCACGCGGGCTCCCACGCCCTGAACGCTGTGGCATTCTGCGCAGTTCTTTTCGGTGAAAACGATGCGGCCCTCTTCAGCCGCTCCTGGCAGGACGTAAATGGGCCCAGCCAGAGATGGCGGCGAGATCGATTCGAGGTAGGCGATCAAGTCTGTGAGCTCGGAGCCGGAAAATGCCGGGCGTTCAACTCCCTTCGCGTCCATCATGTCCTGCATGCCCGGACCGTGATTCCACATCGCCGCGGCAACCATGATCGGTGAGCCGAAGTGCCCGAGATGGTCGAGGCTAGGCCCTGCCACGCCGCCATATACACCCACCTGATGACAAACTACACACATCTTGTCAGCGAACAGTTGCTTTCCCTGGTCTACATCGCCCGGTGGATCGAAATAGTCCAGCGTGAATAGGAACGCTACCAGGTTACCCGCTTCTCGTTCGTTCAGCTGCGGGCGCTCGATACCGAGGTCCTGCATCTTTTCTCCCATACCAGGCAGGTGGTTCCACATAGTGGCGGCCAAGTCGTAGAGGGACCGGCGCTCTGCAATGTGCCCAAGGTCGGGCCCGAGCGTTCCGCCCAACCCATTAACCGCGTGACACTTGACGCAGCCCTTAGACCCGAAAACCTGTGAGCCAGCCAGTGCGTTTTGTGTTAAGCCCGCGCGTTCCTGCGGATTGGCCGGGTGCGAGATGCACAGAAGAAGTACGGCCGTTGCTAGGCCCGATGCCGCCGTGGTTCTTCTGCTTAGACCGATGGGAAACGGCGTGCCAATCATGGCCATCCTCCAGGTCCTGGGGTGGGTTGTCCTCGGACCGCGTTACTTACTGGTAGCCAGACCTCTCAAGTAGGTCGAGAGGTCTCTCATCTCTACCCCTTCAAAGCGGGGCCAATCCACGTGCTCGATTTGAATCACCGAGTACATAGCCGGTGCGTGATTCCACATCGCCGTGGCAAGCCGCAACGGCGCAAGTATGGCGTCAGATTCAGAAAGGTCGGGGCCGAGAGTGCCGCCAACATTGGATACGTGACAGTTGGCGCAGCCCTTTTGCGCAAATACTCCCTCGCCTGCGCGTGCGTCTCCACCGCTGTCGTAGAATCGCAAGTAGTACAGAAAGGCGATAAGGTCCGCCATCTCGCTGCCTTGAAACCGGGGAAAGTTAACCCCGCGAGCCCGCATGAATGCCGCCATCTGCGACGAGTGATTCCAAAGAGTCCCAGCGATTTCCGAGACCCGAAGTCGCTGAGTCGCACTGCGGAGATCCGGGCCGAACCGCGTGCCGCCACCGTCAAGCCCGTGGCAACTCGTACACCCTTTCTCGACGAACAACTCCTTGCCGGTATTGGGGTCCGGGGGATGCAGAAACATCACGTTACGATCCTGAAGACTGGAACTCTGCCGAATGTAGGCTTGGATATCGGCCATCTCTCGCCCGACGAACGTCGGGATCGGCACACCTTGCGATGCCTGTTGCGCCTGCATGGCTGGGCCGTGGTTCCACATGCCTGCGGCCAGCATGATAGGGGCGATATAACGAGCGTAATCGTCCAGGGGCAGGGCGGTTCGTCCACCTTCACCGCCGATTGAATGACATTCAACGCAACGCTTCTCGCGGAACCACAGTTCGCCCTGAAGCGGATCACCTGGCTCGTCGAACAGTTTCACGTAGTAGATGTAGCTGATGATGTCGGCGAGTTCTTCTTCGGTGAAAGTCGGCCATTGGTAACCCCTCACCCGCACGGTCTGAATCATTCGAGGGGTGTGGTTCCAGAATATGCCCGCGAGCTGTTGCAGGCTACGCCCGCTACCGACAAGGGCGAAGTCGGGACCGAGCGTCCCGCCGTTTCCCCAGATGGCGTGGCAACGGTCACAGCCGCGCTCTACAAAGATCCGGCGCCCGGCGATGGGATCCCCGGGGAACACAAGGTCGGACTGCGCGTGCGCGGGACCGACCGCTGCCACAAGTACATAGCACAGAACTTCCACGAACCTGGCCGACAGCTTTCGAGCAAAGCATGAGATGTACATCACCGATCCTCCGCGGCCGCTGCCAGAGCGCTCTCGGGCAGGTATTCGGCCACCCGATCAGCAACCTCCCGCACAGACTGCTCTCGCCCCTCTTTCATCTCCCAGATAGAGACGATGGGGATGAACTTGGTGGCAATCATATACAACAAGATGAAGCCCGAGAACGTGGCCGCCATGATAGACAGCTCGACCCACGAAGGCACGTAGCGACCGATCGACTCGATCTCCCAGCGCGGATTCACAGATGTCGGAACCACGATGTTGAATCGCTCCAACCACATGCCGATCATCACTGCGATGCCAGCTATAAAGGTTCCGCGGGGCGTCCGGGTCGAACGCCGCGACATGAGGGCGAGCGGGATGACGAAGCAACCCAGAACCATCGTCCAGAATGGGACGGCGAACGGCCCGGTCAGCTTAGCCCAGAAGGCGCGCATCTCACCCGGCTCCCCGCCGTAGAAGGCGGTCAGGTATTCTGCGAAGGTGAAGTAGAACCACAGCAAGCTGAACAGAAGGAGCAGGCGGCCCAAGTAGTCGAAGTGTATGAGCTTGAAGTACTGTTGCAGCCCGAACGCTCGCCGCAACACGACCATGGCGACCAGTATAGCTGCAATGCCGGAATAGATTGCACCCATGACGAAGTAGGGTCCGAAGATGGTGCTGTGCCACATGGGGCGGAGTGTCATGGCAAAGATCCACCCGATCACGGTGTGCACCGAAACCGCTATGGGGATCACGATGATCGAGAGAACGCCGATGACCCGCTCGAGCTTCGCACGCTGACCCGGTGTATCGCGGTAACCGGCGGCCAGAAACCGATAAAGGCGGGGTGCCTTGATGCCCGAGTCGCGGATGATTGCCAGGTCGGGTAACATGGGGACGTAGAGGTAAATCGTGCACGAGGCGAAATAGAGTCCGATGCTGATGATATCCCACATCAACGGCGAGCTCAGTTGCGCGTGCAGAAAGACGTTCAACAGACGGTCGGGGCGGCCCATGTCGATGATCGGCTGGACGGCACCCCAGTAGATGACAAGAACGGTGATCAACTCTGCAGAGCGAGTAATTGAACGCCGCCACTCCGCCTTACTGACGCGTAGGATGGCGGAAATCAACGTGCCGGCGTGACTGATCCCGATGAAGAAAACGAAGCAGATGATGTAGATGCCCCAGTACTCGGGACGATTCAAACCGGTAAGACCCAGGCCATAGCGAACTTGCGAGTAGTAGGCAAAGACCCCCCAAAGGGTCGTGGCTGCGAGCAGGGTAGCAACGATATAGAAGCTGCGCGAGGTTTCGACCAGCGGTCTTAGCAGGACCTGTTCGTCGGTCGACATGCGGGCCAACTTCTCTCTTACGCCTTGGCGCATCTCATTCTCTCGGCCGCAGATAGTAAACCTTCGGTTGCGTGCCCAAGTCCTCCATCAGGCGTATGACCCTGGGATCCTCTTTCAGGCTAGCCACCCTGTGACTGGGGTTGTCCAGGTCCCCAAAGACGATCGCACCGGTAGGACAAACCTCTGCACAAGCAGGCTCATAGTCCTCCTCACGCAGCTCCCGTTCGTCGGCGCGGGCATCCTCCCGGGCTTTCTGTAGGCGGTGGTGACAGAACGTGCACTTCTCTATGACACCCGATGGCCGAACTGACACGTCCGGGTTAAGGTGCTGGCGCTCGGACTGAGACCACTCGGGTCCGTACCAGTTGAAATACTTCACCATGTAGGGACAGGCGTTGGCACAGTACCGGCAGCCGATGCAGCGCGCGTAGATCTGTCCTACTATTCCTTCGTCGTCGATATATGTCGCCTGTACCGGACAAACTCTGATACACGGCGGATTGTCGCAGTGCATGCAAGGACGAGGGTAGAACTGCATCGCCGTATCCGGGAAGTCCCCTTCCAACTCCGCCATGACTCTCATCCAACTGATCGCGCGCCCCATCTCCGCCTGCTCAGGGGGGACTGTGGCGATGTTATTCTCGCTCTTGCACGCTACCTCACATGCCGCGCAGCCCGTGCAGCGGTCCAAGTCGATCACCATTCCCCAGCGTGCCATCGTGTTCCGTTCCGTCACGCCCGTTCGAGGCGTACAAAGGTGGAGAACCAGCTCTGCAGTCCCGTGAGTGAGTCGTTCGACCCGTCTAACAAACGAAGTGGATTCGCCGCCTCGCCGTCGGGATGACGAAGCCCGTAAGGCGCGCAAACGTTCTCGGGTGCTGTCCCATGAGAGACCTCGAGTCGGGCTCGATAGCGGCCGCGCGGTGATACGACCCATACCGGTGTATTATTGCTGAGCCCCAGAGCATCAGCCGTTTCCCGAGCCACCTCGACCCAGGGAACCCAAAGGACATCGGGAAAGGTTGCCGGCTGCTCGACAAGCCATCGCTCTAAGGCCAGAGTGCCTGAGGCGAGGGTGGAGACGCGATAAGGTATGAGCCGCAACGGAAAGTCCTCCGAGGGCACCGCTGTGTCGTTCGCGACATCGATGTAGAGCCTTCGCGCTGGCTGCTCCCCGTCAAGAACGCGCAGCAGCGCCGCAGGCATCAGCTCGATTCGGCCGCTTTCTGTTCGGGCGAGGCGGTGCGGATCGGTGTCATCGTAGAACAGATCAGTCCAGCCACCTCGCTCGACCAACTCCTCCCAGAACGACTCGAAGTCGGTGTGCTCCGGCAGCCACCAGCCGCGCTCCTCCATCTGGCGATTATGTCTCCGCTCGAAGTCGTCACCCAGCGTCATTCCGCGGCGAACCGAGAACAGGCCCCGAGCCCGTTCTCTGAGCAGCTCCTCGAAGCTCTCGTACGGCAGGCTCTCGGCCACACCGCCGCCCAAGCTGCGTGCGACGGCCAGCACAGCGTCACCCGTATGCGTCGCGCCTTGATGCGGCTCCACCAGTGGCCGGGCCAATCCCCAGACTGGATACGGGTACGAGGTTGGCGTTGGCGCGTCCTGCCAGCGCTCGTATGGAAGCAAGTCGGGCAGAACCACGTCCGCGTAACGCGTCGTGTCGTCCATGAAGGGCGAAAAGCTGACGACGAACGGGATCTTCTCTAACGCATCGCGCCACAATTCCGGGTTTGAAGAGGAGGCGATGGGGTTGGCGTAGTAGAGCAGCAGTGCATCCACTCGGGCTTCGGCGCCAGCTACGGCCTCGGCGAAACGGATCGCCTCGCTACCCCGGCCGAACTGTGGCCGGGGAACGCCGATCGGTTCGCTTTCAATGTCAGCGTCAGCGATCTCGTCCAGCACGGGCGCAGTCAGTGGTTGAACCGGAGGCTCACCCGCGAAGAGCACTCCGCCCGGGCGATTGATGCTTCCCATCAGAACGTTGATGCTGTGCACAGCGAGGCCAGCGAGAAGCCCATTTGGGGCGAGGGTAACGTCTGTTCCACAAACGGCCACAGCCGGGCGGTTCCTGGCGAATGCTCTGGCCACCGAGGTGATCCGCTCGACCGGCACGCCCGTTATCGCGGAGGTCTCCTCGGTTCGATAGTTGCGCATGACCAGCGATCGGTACCCCTCCCGGGAACGGCCTTGCGCATCCACGAAGTCCTCGAAGCCGGATACATGCTTCGCCACGAAGTCGGCGTCGAAGAGTTCGTCTCTTATCAGCACGTAGGCAATGCCGAGGGCGAGTACGGCATGCGTTCCCGGCCGTACGCCCACCCACTCCTGGGCGCGCGAGGCGGTTCGCGAGAAGCGTGTGTCCACCTGGACGAAACGAGGACGCTGCGCTCCCTCCGTATTCGGGCTCGCGAAGGCGACGAATGCCTGCAGCGGAGACCACCACGACTCGAACAGCGGAGCACCGAACGAGAGCACCAGCCGGGCCCGGTCGAGATCGTAGCCGGGTCGCTGCGCGATCCCGTGCATCAGCGCCATGACCGCATCGGTCCCGTCCTCGTACTCGTCTGCCACGTAGTTGGGCGATCCGAAAGAGTGCAGAAGCTGACGCCAAAGGTCTTGCATGGTGCCCGCGCTGTAGCCCGACACCAGTGCTAGCGCCTCGGGCCGGCCACCTGACCTGAGTGCCTGGAGGCGTTCTGTAACGAGCGCGATCGCCTCCTCTCGCGAGGCGTTCTCCCACTCGCCGGCGCCGCGCGGACCGGCGCGAACCAAGGGCGAAGCGAGTCGCTCCGGGTGGTAAAGCATTTGCACTCCGGCGATTCCACGTGGACAGAGGCCGCCTCGGCTCAGGGGGTGAAGGGGATTCCCAGCGATCCCCACAAGGCGTCCGTCCACCACGCGACCGCGGATGCCACAACGCGAGGGGCAGATCAGGCAGGCGGAATTGCGTCGGTCCTCGATCCCCGGCGCCCAACCCGCGTCCGCAATCTCTTCCGGCGTCCAGAAAACGTCCTGTGCCCCTCTGAGTGCCACCGTTGCCGCTGCGGCACTCACGGTCCACAAGAACTCGCGCCGAGTTGGGCTCATCCCGCTCCTCCTCGCACTAGCGGTGGCACGCGTTGCAGTCGAGGGTCTGCCCCTGCTCGCGGTGGCAGTCCATGCAAAAGTCCATATCAACCCTCACCAGCGCACGATCCGGCGGGCGTTCGCTATCGGCGATCTCGCCGTGGCAGTTCTCGCATTCGAGTTCGGCAATCCCGACGTGGCGGCGATGCGTATAAAAAACGTGTGATTCGAGCCTGAAGAGCTTGTTGAACTTCAGCGGGTCGCCTTGAGCGATCAGCGTCGTGACACGAGCCGCCTCGGTCGACGTGCCTTGCGGCGATGTGTGGCACATCGCGCAGGTTCGGGCATCGGGCAGCCCAGCGTGGGCGCCCTTCTTTACGTAGACATGACAGAACTCGCAGTTGAGCCCGAGCTCCTGCGTGTGCTTCAAGTGGTTGAACGCCACAGGCTGCGGAACCGGCGGAGTCCCCCGGGCAACCACAGCGATGCCTATCGCAGCAATCAGGATCACGGCGAGCACCACGTAGGCCCACCGCACGCGTGCGAATCCGAGGCGACCGCCTTTGCTGCTATGCCTTCGGAGTTTCTCGAAGCCGATTCTCATATTCGCAGTGTCCGCCTGAGCGTGCTGCTGCGCCTAGCCGACTCGGTGTTTTGAGGCTGTAATGCGCCGCCGTAGCGTTGTCCGCTCGCAAGCGAGAGGTCGAGGGGACTCTCCCGGTCGACCCCCTCGGGTCGATGACGTCCCCTCGGCCAAGGTGATTCGCTTTACCGCACTACGGGTCCGGATACGTGGTGGCGTTGGTCAGGGCCAAGTACAGGTCCAACATCTCATCGATGTCGGACACCAGCGGCGACGATGTCGCCATGCCCGTGCCCAGCTGGCCGAACTTGACCTTGTGCTGCAACTCGTAAGGCTTGGCCCGCAGGAAGCTTCCCACCGAGAAAGATCCGTCCACAGTAATCGCCCTTCCATCGGCTCCATGGCAGGCGGTGCAGCGGGACGCATAGATCGCATCGCCGTTCCCAGCGTTACCGCCCATCCCGATGTTCGAGTAAGTGATGGAGCCGGTCGGGTACGAACCGGTCGGAGTACCGGTGTAGAGGTCGTCGGTGTCTATGGCCTCATCCTGTAGGAAAATGACCAGGTCCCAAATCGGTCCATCTTCCATGAACTCACTGAAGTTCGGCATCTGGTCGCCAACCGTCGAGTTCGTGACCGGGTCATACGTCGAAAGGTCCGCGCTCACGGAACGGCGCCCGGCCGACCTCTTGATAGCGTCGAACAGCTCCTGCTGAGACATGCTGGCCGCCGCCTGCTTCAGGTTCACCGATGAAACGTTCGGCCGCGAAGTGCTCGGTGCACGACTGATATAGGAGGCGGCGTTACCGAGCCGGTCCCAGGCGTGGCATTGCTTGCAGCGGAAGAAGTTTGAAAAGCTATTGAACGTTGCCAGGTTGGAGTCACCCTGATCCCACCCCGTCTCGGAAGCCCAGAACTCGTCGAAGAGCCGGCCGCCAATGATGCCGTCGGCGGAACCGGGCCCGACCGGATCGGGGTAATTGGCAGCATCCGTGAGGGCCTTGTAGAGGTCCTTCATCTCATCGAGGTCGGATACCAGGGGCGACGAAGTCGCCATGCCCGTGCCCAGTTGGCCGAACTTGACCTTGTGCTGCAATTCGTACGGCTTCGCCCGCAGGAAGCTGCCTACGCTGAACTCACCGTCTACGATGATCTGTCTCCCATCGGCGCCATGACAGCCGGTGCACCTGGCCGCGTAGATCGCATCGCCCGAGGTGGCGTCGCCGTCCAGTCCGATGTTCATGTAGTCGATCGAACCGCTCGGGTACGTGCCAGTAGTAGAAAAGTTGTAGAGGTCGTCGGTGTCGATGGCTTCGGTCTTCAAGAATTTGACCAGGTCCCACATCTGGGCATCGCTCATGAACTCGCTGAAGTTCGGCATCTGATCGCCGACCGCCGAGTTGGTGGCCGGGTCGTACGTCGAAAGGTCTGCGCTCACCGAACGCCGACCCGTGGAGCGGCTCAAGTCGTCAAACAGCTCCTGCGGTGAGTGCTCCGCAGAATGTTCCTTGAGATCAATCGGTGAGACGTTCGGCCGCGTCGTCCTCGGTGCACGTCCGATGTAGGACCCGGCTCTGCCGAGCCGGTCCCACGCATGGCACTGCTTACAGCGGAAGAAGTCCGCGAAGGCATCGAACGTTGCCAAGTTGGGGTCGTTCTGATCCCAACCCGTCTCGTCCTCCCAAAACTTGTCGAACAACTGACCGCCGTTGATGCCGTCGGCGGCGGTGAACTCCGGCGGATCGCCGGGAGGAACGGTCGGGCCGCCCTCATCGTCATCTCCGCAACCGGCCGGGCCGACGAGTAAGAGACCTAAAAGCAGCGCCAGGGCCGTGTAACGCGAAAACGGCACGGAGCCAGCATCCGGTCGGCTGTCAGAGCAGCGCAGTCGGTCCAACATGTCCCGTCCTCCTCTGAGTAGGCGAGTGTTAGCCAGCCCGGTCGGCCATCGGCCAAAGTCAGCACCGGGGCGAGGCGGCGTGTCCCCGATCAGTGGCGCAGATCCCGTACCACGAGCCAAGATACTCCAACTCATTGCTACTATGTGACTTACAGTGACGTACAGCCAGGGTCCCGGCCCGAAAAAGGGGCAAATAACCCATTCCACATGGGGGATTTCACCCTTTTCTCGGTTCGGGGTGTCGACGTGCTACCCACAACGCAGTATTCTTCGGATCGATGCTGGGCGGTCCCTATCTTGCCCAAACCTGGCGTAGGCAGATGACCCACGGCGTCTTCTGCACGGAACCCAGGCAATCGGGAGGGTCGGGACCGAGATTGGGAAAAAAGATCGTTGTAGTGGACGACGATCGCTTGGTCTTGCAAAGCGTGTCGCTTGCGCTTGAGGCGAGTGGGTACCAGGTATGGGCGACCGATTCGACGGCGGAGGCGGTCGAGCTGACACGCGAGGTGGAGCCGGACGCGGTCGTGACCGATTACCGAATGCCGGAGATGGATGGAGTATCGCTGCTCGAACGGCTCGAGGAACTGGGGACGGTTCCGCTGATGTTGGTGTACAGTGCGACGCCGCGACCTGGGCGTCGGTTGTCACGGCCGATGCAGGAGGTCTACTGGATCGCCAAATCACCGGGGCACGCCGCGCTTCTAGGGAAGTTGACGGATCTGTTGGAGAGCGGCGTTGAGCCGAGATAGTGGCTGGCGCTCGCTCTGGTGGAAGACGCTTCTGCGCGGCGGGCTCGGCCGCCGGATTCTGCTGTGGTTCCTCGTGCTTTCGCTCGTGCCTTTGCTGGTCTCGAATAGTGTGGGTTACGGTGTAAGCCGCGGGATCATTGAACGGCAAATACAACGCTACCTGCGAGCTCTCGCCGAGATTCAGGCGCAGCAAGTAGCCACGGAGGTCGAGCGCCACCAGCTGTACCTGGACGGGATAACGGTCGGCAGCCGTCCTCTTTTTCAGGAGGTGTCGTCGGCCGCAGCGGCTCTGCGGACTGGGGAGCGACAGGAGCGTTCTATAAGAGCGCTCCAGGCCCACCTCGATCACGAGCTCACGGAGCTCAGGTCGCTAACCGAGCTCTTCGTCATCGACACTACAGGAACGGTGATCGCGGCGACCAACATAAGCCGGCGCGAACAGGATTGGTCACTCAGTCAGCTCTTCCGCCGGGGGCGCGTCGAGCATTTCTTCGAAGCGGATTGGGCAACACAGAACGGGGAAGTGGTGCCCGTTTACCGGCTGGCGGTGCCGATACGCGACGAGCAGCAAAGGCTGACAGGCGTGCTGGCGGGCACCGTGAGCTTCGAGACTTTGCAGGCGTTTCTGCGCCTTGCCGAACACCCGGTCGTTGACGTCCACGCCTTCATCGTGGACCATCTAGGCCGCCCAGTGTTTCTGTCGCACCCTCACCTACCCGTTGATTATCGGCAGCCTCTCGCATCCCCTCTTGTGGACCAGACGCCGGGGTCGGTTGCCCGCTACGTGAACTACGAGGGCATCGAAGTCATAGGCACTTCCACAGCTATTGCCGATCTTCCGTGGCTGTACATCTCCGAGGTGTCGGTAGCCAGCGCTCTTGGCCAGCTGCGCGGCCTCGCGCTGCTGGCCGCCGCGCTCGAGAGCATATTCGCCCTCTTGCTCGTCGCCATAGTCTGGTTGGTGGCCCGGTCGATTGTTGCCCCTCTGCGACGCCTCGTCGTTGCCGCCGAGCGCATTCGCAAGGGTGATCTGGGTGTCGAGGTCGAGATCCAACGAGACGACGAGCTGGGTGATCTCGGCCGAACGTTCAACCAGATGTCAGGCGAGCTTCGGGCGTCGGCGTTCGAGATCCAGGAACTTCACGAGGAAGAGTTGCGTCGGGCGGCGCTGCTCGCTTCCGTAGGCGAGCTGGCCTCCGGCATCGCGCACGAGATAAAGAATCCGCTCGTTGGCGTGGCGAGCGGGGTCGACCTGCTCTCAAGACAGGTGGGGACAGACCCAAAAGCGGCAGCCCTTCTGGACCAGATGAATGCGCAAATCCGCCGCATCGAATCTGCCCTACAAGACTTGCTGAGCTACGCCAGTCCCAAACAACCGTTGTTTACGTGGACCGACCCCAAGCAGCTGGTGGAACGTTTCATCGCTCTCGTGCGTCCACAGGCCGATGCCGCACGAGTGCAGATCATTGAGCGCCACGCTGAGGCGCTACCATCGATCCGAGTCGATCACGAACTTCTCACGCAAGCTCTGGTCAACCTGGCTCTAAACGCAATCCAGGCGATGGAGCCCGGTGGAGTACTCAAGATTTCCACCGAGAGCGTGGATAGCAGTGTGCGGTTTTCGATCTCCGATACAGGGAATGGGATCGCGCCTGACGAGCTTGACCGCATCTATCGGCCGTTCTACACGACGAAACACCAGGGCACTGGACTCGGCCTGGCTATAACGCGCGGCATCGTTGAACGCCACGGCGGTCAGATGAAGACCGCGAGCAAGCCCGGCGATGGCTCTACGTTCACGCTCGTCATTCCGGCGATGCCGCAGGAGGCTCTGGCTCGATGAGCACTCGACCCGTGGTCGCCGTCGTCGATGACGAAGCGCTATTTCGGAGCTGGCTGAGCGAGCACCTCGGTGCCGCGGGGTACACAGTCAAAGAGGCGGCGACTGGAGGCGAAGCACTGCGTCTAGCGGAGGAGGAGAGCCCGTCACTGATGCTCCTCGATCTGCGACTACCGGACGCTGACGGCCTCGAACTCGTCACGCAGCTTCACGAGATCGACCGTGAGTTGGTTGTCGTGATCGTGACAGCCTATGGGGAGGTGCAGACCGCAGTCCAGGCGGTGAAGGCTGGAGCGTACCATTTCCTCGAAAAGCCCGTGGATCTCGACGACCTGCTGATCACCATCGAGAAGGGATTGGAGGCTCAACGTCTCCGCCAGGAGATTGCGGCTCTGCGCAAGCAGCACCGCTGGCAGTTTGCGAGCGTCGAATTAGTTGGCCGCTCTACAGCTATGAGTCGGCTCGCCGAGATCGTGGAGAAAGTGGCCCGTACAGAGTCCGCCACCGTGCTGCTTCAGGGCGAGAGTGGGACCGGCAAGGATCTCGTAGCCCGTGCAATCCATGCCCACAGTAGCCGAAAGGATATGCCGTTCCTCGAGATCAACTGCACAACGCTGCCTGAACAACTCGTCGAGGCGGAACTGTTTGGCCATGAGCGTGGTGCCTTCACGGACGCACGCGAGCGCAAGAAGGGCCTTGCTGAGCTCGCCGACGGAGGCACGCTCTTGTTAGACGAAATCGGGGACATGCCACTCGGAGCTCAGGCTAAGCTACTGCGGTTCCTAGAAGATTCGAGGTTCAAGCGGCTCGGAGGCACAACCGACATCCCGGTGAACGTGCGCGTGATTGCCGCCACCAACCAAAGGCTCGACAGGGCTGTGGAGGAAGGGAAGTTCCGAAGCGACCTCTACTACCGGCTGAAAGTCGTCGATCTGACTATCCCTCCGCTGCGTGAACGTCCAGAGGACTGTGCGCCACTGGCACTCTATTTCATCGAGCGACTGGCCCGAGATCTCAAACGTGAGCCACCTACGTTGACTGCCGACGCGATCCGCGTACTCGAGGGTTATTCCTGGCCCGGCAACATCCGCGAGCTTCGAAACGTGCTCGAACGAGCACTTATTTTGGAAGACACGCAGCAGATTCGACCGGAGCACCTACCCCTGGAGATTAGCAGCGCTGCCCAACCACTCGGCGGCAGGGATAACATCGTCCAACTCCCGGCCAAGGGGTTTCGCATGGAGGACGTCGAGCGCAACGTTATCGAGCAAGCCCTTACACGAACGGCGGGCAACGTAGCGCAGGCAGCACGCCTGCTTGGCCTCAGCCGCGACACTCTGCGCTATCGGATGAAGAAGTACCGCTTCACCAACTCTCAGTGGCGGTCTTCGGCGCCGAGCTTAGACTAGCCAGAATTCGCTTTACACCCCCCTTTCATGGCTGACAGTAACCGGTAAATCCGGGCGCGTACCCCCCGCGAGACGGCTGAGAAAGCGAACTCGAAGCTGGCGGAGCTCGAGCTTACCTAACGGCTCCGACGTCGGGGCCGACTGGATCGACCGTCCGCTGATCCTGGCCCGTTCCGGCAAAGCCTAACCGAGCCAACCTTTGCGGCGGAAGAAGGCGACCATCCCGACGGTGACGAGAGCCATGAGTAGCAGCGCGAACGGGTAGCCCCAGTACCAGTTCAGCTCGGGCATGTTCCAGGGCGAGCGTTCGGCACTGAAGTTCATCCCGTAGATGCCGGCGATGAACGTGAGTGGAATGAAGATCGTCGCCATGATCGTGAGCACCTTCATGATCTCGTTCATTCGATGACCGACACTCGATTGATAGAACTCCATCAATCCTGAATTCAGGTCTCGATAGGTCTCGACCAGATCGACGATGCGCACCGCATGATCGTAGCAGTCGCGTAGGTAGGTCTTGGTAGAATCGGAGACCAAAGCCACCGGATCGCGAATGAGCGCGTTGAGCAGGTCCCGGGTCGGCCAGATCGCGCGTCGCAACGCATGCAGCTCGTGTTTGGTCGCGAAGATCCGCCCCACAACTTCGACGGTTGGAGCGGCGGCTATCTCTTCTTCCAGGTCGTCCAATCGTTCGCTCAACCCCTCGAGCGCCGGGAAGTAGCTATCGACAACCGCATCCAGTAGGGCGTAGACGAGGTAGTCGGCGCGCACGAATCGGCCGCGCGTCGACTCGCGGATTCGCTTACGAACGGGGTCGAAGCAATCGCCTTGCCATTCTTGAAACGTGACGACGAAGTTGGCACCGAGGAACATGCTGACCTGCTCTGTACTCAGCGTATGCTCCGCCAGTCCAGGCATGCGCACGACGATAAAGGCGTGCTTGTCGTATTCCTCGAACTTCGGACGCTGCCTCGAGTTGGCCACGTCTTCTAAAGCAAGCGGGTGCAGCCCAAACAGCTCGCCGACCGTCCGAATGGTCTCGGCATCGCCGACGCCGTCGACGTTGACCCAGACAACGGGCCACTTGTCCATGTAGTCCGCAATAGCACGCGGCGTTTCGAGGGTTTCTTCCAGGACCTCGTCGGCGTCGTACGCCATCACCCGGATTACAGGCGGTGGCGCCTCCGGATCGGCCGCCAGCGTGCCGGGGGCCGTGCCCGGCGGGGTCCTGGCCGCGATTCGCGGGCGCCACCTCTTACTGAGTATCGTCGTAAACATGTTTTTGCCTCCACCCGTCGTTGGTACGGTAGTCGTTTGTTTTGACTAGCACTCGAAGCACGTCGTGCTGACCTCGGACAGTTCGCCGAGCATTAGTACCGAGCCGCGCCTGTACGTCGCTGGTCGGAGCGTCCGACACTTGCCCAACACGAAGTGCACCACTCTTTTTGTTCTACAGTCTCACCCACAGAATATCGCCGGGATAGGGGGTCCTATGCAAAGACTAATCAGCATGGAAACTGCGGAACAGTTGCGAAACTCGGTCGTGGTCTTCATGCCACGAGTATTGGTGGCATTGGCCGTTTTACTCGTTTTCTGGATCGTGTTTCGGGTCACGCGCAGATTGTTTGCGTCGATTCTGCGCAGAGCAGGCATCCACCAGACCTTGACGCATCTGTTGCTCGACAACGTCTATCGCGTCACGCTGGCGATCGTCGCGATTATCATGGCGGCAAGCCAGCTCGGTTTGAACGTGGCGGCACCTATCGCGGGGCTCGGAGTCGCAGGCATCGCTGTCGGCCTGGCAGCGCAGGATTCGATCGCCAATATGATCGCGGGATTTCTCATCTTCTGGGACAAACCCTTCGGCGTCGGAGATTATCTGACGGTGGGTGAGCTCTACGGCGAGGTTCGGGTGATTACGATCCGCACGACGCGGATTCGCACTAACGAGAACAAGTACGTCGTGATTCCCAACAAGCTGATCATGGACAGCGTACTGGTGAACCACACTATGTACGGCGAGGCCCGAGTGAACGTGCCGCTAGGCATCGCATACAAGGAGAATATCCCGGAAGCACGTGAAGTCTTGTTGAAGGCCTTAGAGTCGGTCGAAGGGATCCTGACCCATCCGGCGCCGGACATCGTGGTTGAAGGCCTGGGAGGCTCCAGCGTCAACCTGGTGGTTCGAGTCTGGATCGATGATTTGTCGACGGAGAGGCCGGTCTTCTTCCGAACACTCGAAACGTGCAAGCTCGCCCTAGACGCCGCCGGTATCCAGATCCCCTACCCGCACCTGCAGCTCTTTGTCGAGAACGTGGAAGACCGCGTGATGGGCAAACTGGCGGCGGATGATACTGATCCCCGCAATCGTCCGCTTCTCATCATCCTTGCGTATCACCAGCCCGTAGGTATCGGCCACCATGTGCATGCGCTCCAGCATCTGCCTGGCGGCGCTGGTCTTGACTTCGCCGTGCCAGTAGTCGAGCTGATCTACGATCATCTCTTCGTGACGCCGGAGGAATTCGCCCAGCGAAATCACATCAGTGCGCACCTTGGGGATTAGCGGGTGCAGACACGGCTCGATCTTCTCTTCCTTCACTACCGTTACCCAATGGCCCCAGTCCTCGACGCAGAGCAAGCAAGGGATGCCCTTCCGAAGATAGCGAACGAGATGTTGACAGGCCTTCTGCGGGTCATGTTTTCGGACCAACTCAAGCTCACACCCGTAGCGCCGGGCCGCCTTCGCCAAGGGTCCGCATTGCCAGCGATAGGCTGTTTGTATATCCCCATACGTGATTTCCCGTGCGTGTGTAAGTCGTGATCTTGCCGCGATTGGCCACCCTTCGAAGAATTCTCAGAACGCCACCTGCGCGTTGAACAGCAACAGGTGGGAACCCACGCCGCCGGATGTGGGGATCACGTAGTTCACCTGAAACTCGGTCGGGCTCGACGGCCAGACGTTGTAACCCAGCACGATCTCGTCCGGCGAGGAGCTGCCCGTATCGGGTCTGAACTTGTCCCAGCGCAGCAAGACCTGCGATTTCCGAGTGATCATATAGCCGCCGGTGAGATGCCAGCCGTAGGGCTCGATGCTATTCCCAGCGTCGGGATCGAGCTGGGAGGCGATGATCTCGCCCGCCGCCAGCCAGCGGCCGCGCGAAAGCCGGGCGTCAGCGCCGATCAAGAAGCGGCGGCCCGCGAATCCGTCGGGGAAGCCCACCAGTATGACTTCCTTGTCACGGCTGTAGCCCATATTCACCGCGACCTCCAACTGGTCGGCCGTGTCCTCGCCTTTGAAGCTCGCCGGGAAGTAGGAAATGCGACCGACGTAGAGGAATTCGTTGTTGTCGTTGAAGTTGCCTTCGAAAAGCCGAGTGCCATTGAAGATCCCGACGCCGTAAGCCAACTCACCGGAGGCCAACGTGCCACGCCCAGCGACACCGATTTGCCGCGCTGGCGCCAGCTGGAAGACGACTCGCGACCGGCTTACGAAGTCGATATTTCCCCCGAAGGTCAGAAACTCGCGGCTGAAAGGAGTCTTGAACAGGCCGGCATCGACGGTAAACGCGGGCGCGACCGTGTAGTACATCTTCGCATCGAGGATCGCCGGCGATCTCACGAAGTTGGTCGCGAACAGGTAGCCGAAGCCGGAGTCCAGCTCTCCCGAGATGATCAACCTCATGTTCCCGATGCTGAACCCGTTGCCGCCGGGGATTTGGCGATCCCACTGAAATATGCCCACCGCTTGGAAGAGGACGCCGATACTCAGCGACTTCTTCTTGAACGTGCGGGCCAGCTCGTCGAGCAGCGGCTCATCGGGCTCCTCTTGGGCCTGCGCGACCGAGACGTTGAGCGCTAGTGCCGCGAAGGCAACCGCCAGAATCCCGAAATGCGTTTTCCGACGTCGCCTGCGTGAGATGAGTGATGACACGGTTCTTCTCCTATTCTAGAGCACCGGCCGCTTCTGAAGCACCGGCCATGATCACCGAGCCGGCCTACGGAAGTTCTACCGTCAGCATGCCTCTGACGCCGAGGACGAGGGCATTATCGACATTGGGGTTCATGTCCGGATTCACGACCCACTGCGCGACGGGTTGAAACTGAAACAGGTCGGTTACATGGATCCTGTAGCTGAATTCCACCGCCGCTTCGGCCCGCTCCCGCGGAAAACCCAGCGCGGCTGTAGCTCGGAGAAACGGCGTCCCGTTGCGGGCGTGGGCGACGCCTAGCCCGACCACGTCTTGCTCGCGACCCGGAAGGGGGCCCGAGTAGACGGCACCGCCGCCCAAGTAGACGCTCACTCGGTTCACCTCATCGGCAGCCGTCCCCGCTCGGGCGAAAATCGAGAACCCACCCTCGCCTCGCGGACCCTTCGAGATCAGGCGTTCGCCAAGCACGTACAGACCCCAACTCGTGGCGGGCGGCTGCCCGCTTTCCAGAGCCAGAAAGTCCTGTGTATAGACCCAGCCGCCGATTCCGAGCTTGGTGCGTAGCCGCCGCGAGGTCCGGCCGCGACCGATTCGCCGTCCGCCCTCTTGCACCCGCGAAGGCGGCTCATCGAAGATCACCGCCACACCGGGCGCGGGCTCGGCGTAGCCCCCCTCCCAGGAGATCAGCGCGCCCTCCCCGCCGCCCAGCGAGAACCTCGATCTCTCCGCGTCGTCGGGGAGACCGGGCGAGCCATCGCTCACGGCCGCCGACTGTGGTAAACGGGAATGTCGAGGGGCCATTCAAGCCTGAGAGGCTGTACTCGGGACCAAAGCCGAAAGAGCTGTTGAGAAAGTCCCCGGCGCCCGGAATCACATCGACTTCCGAGTTCACGTCGTAGACTCCGAGCAAGAGCGACAGTCGGCCGGGTATGACGTTGTGCTCCAGCCAAGCCTCGTACAGGCGCCAGCCATTCGGCGCCTGGATGTTGCTGACTCCCTGCAAGTCGCCGACGCGAGCGCTGATCAGGCGACCGCGATTCGATTGAACATGAAAGCGCAACGAGGTCTTCCTCGCGCCCAGCAGTACCTCGAGGTCGAGGCCGAGGAGCAGGTCCAGATTGTCGAGGTATACGGCCTCGCGCGACAGGCCGCCGCGCACCGGTGCGAAAACATCGCCCGTATAACCCACCTCGAATCGAACACCCGCCGGCCAGCCAAGAGGCGCACCGTTCGTCGTGTCCGCCGTTTGCGCTGAGAGCGTAACCGCGGAACGAACGACCAACGCCACGACGAAGAGAACCTCCGTCGCCCTCAAGCTGCGCGAATCTCGGCCCTCCGCTAGCGGCTTCTGGCGAGGCCGCCAGCTGGACATTACCCCAAACATGAAGTCTTAACAGAGTTGGGAGGCGGAGGGGCCGAAGGTGCCCCCAAGCACTAGCCCGCGATCCTACTGCAGGTCTTCCTTCGACCCCCGCCTAGAGATTGTCGCCCTCGGCTACCGGCTGGCGGTCGCCATGTCGGGGTGGACAATCACCTCGATACGACGATTCCGTGCCCGACCTTCAGGCGTTTCGTTGCTCGCGACCGGACGTGTCTCTCCGTACCCGATCGCATCGACCATGGTCGGAGTCAGTTGCATGTTGGCGAGCAGATATTCTCTGACCGCATCGGCGCGCTGCTGTGACAGCGCCAGGTTCTGATCGTCGCCGCCGAACGAGTCGGTATGGCCCTCGATAGACACACGCGAACCCGGGAACTCGCCGATCGCTCGCTGGACACTCGTCAAGAGGCCAAAGTATTGCGGTTCGATTACCGCCTTGCCCGACGCGAACGTGAGACCGGTCAGGCGGATAATGACGTCGTTACCTTCCCGCATGACCCGAGCCTCGTCACGACTGAACATCCCTTCGACGTGCGCAAACCTCTCGCGCAAGCGCGCCTGCGCGGCGACCGCTTCGGCCAGTTGAGACCTCTCCTGCTGCACCCCGCCGAGGTCGGCCTCCAGCTCCGCGACGCGAGCCTCGAGGCTGGCGATCTGCTGTCCTTCCGCCGACAGCCGCGAGTTTAGATTCTGGACGCTGTCCTCATACAGTGCAATCTCCTCCAGAATCTGTTCGGTCGTCTTGTCCGGCCCCTCGTCGAACTGGGCTCGGATATCGAGCGAGCCTGCGATCTGCTGCAGAGGCTGTTCGGAGGCGAGCAGCAAGTCCTCCAGCGGCTTGTTTTCCTTGTCGACCGACTCGACGATTGACGCTAAGTAGAGGGCGTGTCGCGCCTCGTAGTTCGCCTCTTGCGCCAGGCTACGTGGCTCGTCGCTGTCATAACGATTCTCGCTCAACTCCCTCTCGGCATTGTCGACAAGCTCTTGGGCTCGGCGCAAAGTCTTGGGAGCGCGCTTCTCAACGTCGAGCTTGTCCGCCGTCTCGAGCAGCGACCAGGTCTCTTTCAGAAAATTGGCTTTGATCGCCTCGAGCTCCGCGCTGCGAAACAGCGTCTCTGATTCCCCACCACGCCTCTGCGCCGACTTGACGTCGCCATCCTCCAGGCGCTCCGCCGCCTCCCTGAACTTCTTGTCCGCGTTGCGCCACGGTTCCAATGCGAACCGAGGAGCATCCGCGCTGGCGGCATCGTCACGCGCGGCGATCGCACTCGCCAGCGTCACCTGGGCCAGCTTGGTACCTTCCAGTGCGCGCTGGAAATAGGTCGTCGCCTGGGCGAGCTCTTTCCGGATGCCGTCCAGGTTCCTACCGCGCTCCAGATCTTCTTCGGCCTTCCGATAGCGTTTCATCCCCTC